>JBIIKB010000006.1:0-11307 GCA_044233405.1 Candidatus Saccharimonadia bacterium
GATTCTAACAATACCTGATTAGATTCATCGCAAAGAGTGTTACCTGTAACGGTATTTTTAAGCCCTACCGCGGCAGCGATATCACCAGCGTTTACTTCCGATACTTCTTCGCGGTTATTGGCATGCATTCGAACGATTCGTCCAATACGTTCTTTCTCGCCAGTGCTAGCATTGTAAACATAGCTTCCAGATTTCATGGTTCCAGTATAAACACGGAAGAAGCAAAGCTTACCTACGAATGGGTCGGTGGCAATCTTAAAAGCTAGGCCAGCAAAAGGAGCTTCATCACTAACTTCGAGAACTTTGTCTTCACCGGTCTTGTTGTCGGTAGCAAGTGGGGCAGAAATGTCTAGTGGGCTTGGAAGATAGTCTACAACTAGATCTAGTAGTTTTTCTACAATCACGCCGCGTCCATCACCACCTGAAACCAAGAAGAAGTCACCGCGAAGTACTGATTTGCGAATAACAGTCTTGATTTCTTCTTCAGTTAGTTCGGTACCTTCAAGGTATTTTTCCATAATGGCATCATCGGCTTCTACAGCGGCTTCGATAAGGTGATTACGGTAATTTGTAGCCTTTTCTTTCATGTCTTCAGGAATTTCAATTTCTTTTAGTTCCTTATCTTTGTAATCTTCGTACTGATAAGCTTTCATTTCGATAACGTCAATGATTCCATTGATTTGCTGTTCAAAACCAATTGGCAAGTGCACTGGATAAGCGTGTTTGCTCAAGCGTTCATGAATCGATTCAAGACTCTTGTAAAAGTCCCCACCAGTTTGGTTGATTTTGTTAATAAAGCAAATTCTAGGAACACCGTATTTGTCGGCCTGACGCCACACGGTTTCAGATTGAGGCTCAACGCCCATCTTTCCATCAAAAATAACACAGGCTCCGTCAAGCACGCGAAGTGAGCGCTCTACTTCTACTGTAAAGTCGATGTGTCCTGGGGTATCGATAATGTTTATACGTTTATCTTTCCAGAAACAAGTTGTTGCTGCAGAGGTAATTGTGATACCACGTTCACGCTCCTGCTCCATCCAGTCCATGGTAGCTTCGCCTTCGTGAACTTCACCAATTTTATGGGTTACTCCAGTTCGGTAAAGAATTCCTTCTGTGACGGTGGTTTTACCAGCGTCGATGTGAGCAATTGTACCTACGTTTCTTGTATTTTCTAATGTATATTCACGGGCCATAATATGGAATAATTTCCTTTCTAATTCATAATTAAATAACGCCGACTTTTCGGCTATATCGGATATAATTCTACCCTATTTTTGCCTTATTTACAAGATAAAAATAGCCCTCTAAGGGGCTATTTTTATAAATTTAGTTTTATTTAGTATCTAGCAAAGTGTGCAAATGCTTTATTTGCTTCAGCCATTTGGTGAGTGTCTTGTTTCTTCTTGATAGCATCGCCTTCATTATTGTAGGCAGCCACGAGTTCGGCAGCTAGCTTTTTATCAAAGCTTTTACCCTTTTTGTTGCGGGCTGAATCTAACATCCAGATCATGGCGTAGTGAACCTTGCGATCACCTTTAACTTCCATAGGGACCTGGTAGTTAGCACCACCTATTCGCTTCGAGCGAACTTGCACTTGGGGACTAACATTCTTAATAGCTCCCTCAAAAACCTCCATGGGTTCTTTTTTGGCCTTAACGGCGGCTTGTTCGATAGCTTTGTAGACTAGGTTTTCGGCTAAACGCTTTTTACCATCCCACATAACCTTATTTATCATCTTAGTCACTAGGACACTATCATAAACACGGTCAGCTGGTAAAACACGTTTTAGAGATTTGGTTACTTTTCTTGGCATAGCTTATTCCTTACCCTTTGATTCTTTCTTAACACCATACTTACTGCGAGCCTGTTTGCGATCGCTTACTCCGCCAGTATCCAGGTGCCCACGAACGATGTGGTAACGAACACCACCAAGGTCTTTTACGCGTCCGCCGCGAACCAATACCACAGAGTGTTCTTGTAGGTTGTGCCCTTCGCCAGGGATATAGGCAGTTACTTCCATTCCGTTAGTGAGTCTTACACGAGCAACCTTACGAAGCGCCGAGTTAGGCTTACGAGGAGTTTGAGTATATACCTTCACACATACACCACGCTTAAATGGAGAGGTGCGCGAAGTTGATTGATTTTTAAGCGCATTAAAAGTTTTCCCTAAAGCTGGGGATTTGGTCTTAGTTGTTTTCCGCGTGCGCGGTTTTCTGATGAGTTGGTTAATTGTTGGCATAATTTATAACTTGAATACTTTACCAGATAAGGCTTATCTGGTCAAGCATTGTCTCCTTCCTCATCTCTAAAACCTGTTCCCACTGGTATCAAGCGGCCGATGATCACATTTTCTTTAAGGCCCCGTAGATAATCTGATTTACCGCGCATTGCAGCCCCGATAAGCACACGGGTTGTTTCTTGGAATGAAGCGGCTGATAACCAGCTGTCTGCGCCTGTCGAAATCTTAGTAATAGGCATTAGCAGCAATTCGTGAGTTGCAGGCTTCTTACCTTTTTCAACAGCCTTTTGGTTTTCAATTGTAAGTGAAGTTTTAGATACTATATCTCCCGAGATGAACTCTGTATCGCCCGGATCTTCAATCTGCACACGACTAAACATTTGCTTAATTATCACTTCGATGTGCTTAGCCGCAATAGTCTGACCCTGGCTTAAGTAAATTGCCTGAACTTCATCGATTACATAACGCTGTACAGCTTCTTCACCACGTAATCTCAACATATCTTGGAGGTTAATTGGTCCTTCGGTTAATCTTTGGCCGGCCTCTACGCTGTCCCCGTTTTTGACTTCCAAACTTGCATATTCACCAACGGTGTATTCTCGAACCCCTGCTCCCATATGAGCTAGAGATATTTTATCTTTGGCAACCTTTACTTCACCACTACCGCCAGCTTTGATGGTTCTTTTACCATCTTTGCTTTCGGCAAGCACTTGGCTACGCTCAACCATATCACCACTCTTAACCTTTGGCTTCATGGTGCCGAGCTTGTATTCAGTTACCTTTTGGTCTTCTGGGATGATCATAATTATCTGCTTATTGCCACTCTTACGCACCTGGATTGTACCATCGATGTCGGCAAGCACAGCTTGTCCACGTGGGTTACGAACTTCAAATATTTCCTGAACCCTTGGAAGACCCTGAGTAATATCTTCGGTAGCAATACCACCGGCGTGCATAGTACGCATGGTTAGCTGTGTTCCAGGCTCGCCAATACTTTGGGCGGCAATAATACCAATTGCTTCACCCTGTCTAACAGGCTCGCCAGTACCTAAGTCTAGGCCGTAACATTTCTGACAAACTCCCCAAAGACTTTTACACTTAAGAATTGAGCGGATTCTTACTTCTTCTAGACCAAGTTCATCGATTTCTTTAGCTGCGTTATCTAAAATCAGCGCACCCTTTTTAACAATTGCCTTTTTGGTCTTTGGATTAACAATCTGCTCATTAGCAGTTCGTCCAACTAGCCAAGCACTGATTCCTTCTTCGCCAGCTGCTTCAGCTTCAGCACGAGTAATTAAGTAACCTTCCTTATCACCACAGTTTTCTTCTGAAACAACTAGATCTTGGCTTACATCTACCATCTTTCTGGTTAGGTAGCCAGATTCGGCAGTTCGAAGTGCGGTATCAGTTAGACCCTTACGTGCACCGTGAGTACTAATAAAGTATTCGAGCACTGAAAGTCCGTCTTTGTAGTTTGACCTAATTGGAAGCTCAATAGTTCTACCCGATGGGTTTAGCATCAAGCCTAACATTCCGGCCATCTGGTTAACCTGTGCCATAGTTGCACGAGCTCCAGATTCGATATCCATAGTCAAGGTTGAATCGCTGTCACCCAAGCTACCAACCAATGATTTTTCAACAGCTTCACCAACTTCTTTCCATGCATCAATCGTCTTGTGATATCGCTCATCGTTAGTTATTAATCCTTGTTCGTATTGCTTGTCATAGGCGATAACTTTTTCTTCACCAGAATTAATAAGCTCACTTCGGTCTTCTGGAATTACTAAGTCATCCATACCAATTGAAATTCCAGACAGGGTTGCATATTTGAATCCTAGCTCTTTGATATCATCCGAAAGTTCAGCGGTGGCTTCAGAGCCAAAACCTACAAAAACTTTGGCCATTACTTTTTTAAGCTTAGATTTGGTCATTGGATCGTTTTGGAACTTCATTCCTTCAGGCAAAACTTCATTAAACAAGACTCTACCTGCTGAAGTATCTAGGATTTCTCCATCGATTCTAACTTTAATTTGAGCTCGAAGATCTACAACTTCTTCCTGAAGAGCCATAACGGCTGCATCTTTACTTTCAAAAATCTTTCCTTCACCCTTAGCACCATCTTTTATAGATGTCATAAAGAAGCATCCAAGAACGATGTCTTTGCTTGGGTTAACTACAGGCTCACCTGATGAAGGCTTAAGTAGGTTATGGCGTGAAAGCATAATGTTTTTTGCTTCTGCCTGAGCAGCCTCACCTAATGGCACATGAACTGCCATTTGGTCCCCATCGAAGTCGGCGTTGAACGCTGCACAAACCATTGGGTGCAACTGAATTGCTTTACCTTCGATAAGTATCGGCTTAAAGGCCTGGATACCAAGGCGGTGCAAGGTAGGTGCGCGATTTAACAGAACGTATTTACCGGTAATAACTTCGTCTAGGGTATCCCACACTTCTGTTCTGGCTCTCTCAATCATTCTTGATGCGCTCTTAACGTTATGTGCTAGACCCTGTTCGATTAATTTACCAATTACGAAAGGCTTGAATAGTTCAAGTGCCATTTTCTTAGGAATACCACATTGATCCAACTTGAGATGTGGTCCAATTACAATAACTGAACGGCCTGAATAGTCCACACGCTTACCTAATAGGTTTTGACGGAAACGTCCCTGCTTACCTTTAAGTAGATCAGTCAAACTCTTAAGTTTCTTACGGCTACCGGCTGCTGAAACGGCACGATCGCGTCGTGCATTATTATCAATCAAGGCATCAACTGCTTCTTGAAGCATACGCTTTTCATTTCGGCAGATTACCTCTGGCGCTTGGAGTCGATAAAGCTTCTTTAAGCGATTGTTACGGTTAATAACTCTTCTGTAGAGATCATTCAGATCAGAAGCGGCAAATCGGCCACCATCTAATTGAACCATTGGTCTTAGATCTGGCGGAATTACAGGAAGTTCACTTGTAATCATCCATTCTGGGCGAATTCCAGCTTTTTGCATTCCTTCAGCAACCTTAAGTCGCTTTAATGCTTTCTTTTTCTTCTGACCAATGCTTGATTCAGACTCTTCTCTGAGGCTTTTGATAAGTTTTTTAAGATCTATTTCTGAGAGTAATTGCTGAACCGCTTCGGCTCCAATTCCAGCCTTAAAGATATGGCCAAATTTCAAGTTAAGCTCTCTGTAGCGTCCTTCTGGCAATAGCTCGTACTTTGCCAAATTGGCAAGATCTGACTTTGCAGTTGAGTAAGAATTATCTAGCTCTGCAAGCTCATTTATAGCTTCATCGCTAAGAACATCTTCATCAGGATTCTTAACTTTGTGCTTTTTAAGCATTTCTTTGCGGCGAGTCTTGAAATCTACTTCTAGTTCTTTGAGTGCTTCAGTTTTAGCTTTTTCATCAACTTCGGTTACGACAAAGTTGGCAAAATAAACTACTCTTTCGAGATCACGAACACCCATATTAAGTATTAAACTAATTGGGCTAGGTGTTCCTCTTAAGAACCAAATGTGGGTTACCGGGACAGCCAATGTGATATGTCCCATGCGCTCACGACGAACAATACTTCGAGTAACTAATACTCCGCACTTATCACAAACAATTCCTTTGTAGCGGATACCTTTGTATTTTCCGCAGTAACACTGCCAGTCTTTAGTTGGACCAAAAATCTTTTCGCAAAATAGACCATCTTTTTCAGGTTTTTGAGTTCGATAATTAATAGTTTCTGGCTTTGTAATTTCACCATGAGACCAGTCCAATATGTTCTCTGGGGATGCGATAGAAAGTCGAATTGCATCGAAATCTAAAATCATGTTTTCGCTAGTGTTGTTCATCGGTCTATCCTTCCTGCTCCGTTAATTTTTTATCATTCTCGGCAAGTGCTTCGAAATCGTCTTCTCCGCCACTTGAGCTTAAGTCAACGATTGCTTCGCCTTCAGCTGCAGCTTCCCCCTCAAGTAGAGCATCTGAGCCAAGCTCATTAGCTTCTGCTTCGATATTTTGCTCCAAAAGATCCTCAGCATCAATGCTTTCAGAAATCTTTGGCTTTTCTAATTCAACTGCCATACCTAAGCTTTGTAATTCTTTTACAAGAACATTAAATGACTCTGGTATTCTTGGGCCTCGGATTTCATCATTTTTAATGATTGATTCATAGGCTTTACTTCGCCCGATTACGTCGTCAGACTTAATAGTTAAAATTTCTTGCAGGGTATTGGCAGCCCCATAAGCTTCAAGTGCCCACACTTCCATTTCACCAAATCTTTGACCGCCCATTTGTGCCTTACCACCAAGTGGCTGCTGGGTAACCATGGCGTATGGTCCGGTAGAACGAGCATGGATCTTATCATCAACCATATGTTGTAATTTCAACATATACTTATATCCAATAGTAGTAGTTTCGGCAAAAGGCTCACCGGTGTATCCGTGATACAGCTGTGCTTTTCCGTCTTCTGATAGTCCGGCCTTTTTAAGTTCAGCCTTAATTTGATCGAGTTTTACACCATCAAATACAGGAGAAGCCACTCTATAGCCAAGAGCTTGAGCAGCCCATCCAAGGTGAGTTTCTAGAATCTGGCCAATATTCATACGAGCACCCACGCCAAGAGGGTTCAAGATCATATCTACTGGAGTACCGTCCTCTAGGTATGGCATGTCTTCGATTGGTAGAATCTTACTAATTACACCCTTGTTACCGTGACGTCCAGCCATCTTATCGCCCACTGATATTTTTCTGAGCTGAGCTACTGCTACATAAATCTGACTAATTACGCCGGCAGGAAGATCATCTCCTTCTTCTCGGCTTAGAATCTTAACATCTACAACCTTGCCGCCTGCACCATTTGGAAGTCTAAGGCTGGTGTCTTTTACATCACGGGCCTTTTCACCAAAAATTGCACGTAGCAATCGTTCTTCACTTGATAGATCGGTTTCACCTTTTGGAGTAATTTTACCTACTAGGATATCTCCGGCCTCAACTTCGGCACCAATTCTGATAATTCCCTCATCATCTAAGTCTTTAAGGCTTTCTTCTGAAACATTTGGAATATCACGTGTAACTACTTCTGGTCCAAGCTTGGTGTCTCGAACATCAATCTGATGAGTTTCGATATGTATAGAAGTATATCGGTCATCCTGAACTAGTCTTTGAGAAATAATCACAGCATCTTCATAGTTAAGACCGTCAAATGGCATAAATGCTACAAGTACGTTCTGACCTAGAGCCAATTCACCATCCTTAGTACTCATACCGTCGGCTAAAATATCGCCACGTTTAACTTTTTGACCAGCCGAAACAAGGGCTTTTTGATGCATTGAAGAGCCTTGGTTTGATCTTTCAAAGTTAATCAAATTGTAAGTTCGTTTGCCGGCATTTTTATACTTAACTACAATTTCAGAAGCATCGGCTGAAACAATTTCACCGTCTTCAAAGGCAACTATTACCTGCCCTGAGTCCTCAGCCACACGACCCTCAACACCTGTACCTACAACTGGAGCCTCTGGTCGAACCAAAGCAACAGCCTGGCGTTGCATGTTTGCGCCCATCAAGGCACGTTTAGCATTGTCGTGTTCTAAAAACGGAATTAGTGCTGCCGATACACCAACAACTTGGTTTGAACTAATATCCATGTAATCGACATTATTAGCATCCTCTTCGTCCGCTTCTCCACCGATTCCACGAACCGCAACACGGCTTTGTACAAAGTATCCGTCATTGTCAATCGGGGTTCTGGCCTGGGCGATAACTGCTCTTTCTTCTTCTGATGCGTCCAAATAAACAATATCTGAGGTAGCGCGAGCCTTGATATCGACCATTGCTATACCAGCTTTTTCAATAGCCTTAGCCTGAGACGAGGTTATTTTATCACCAGCCTTAATTAAAACTTTACCGTTACTGTCTTTGATTATTTTAGCTGCAATTTCGCCTGCTGATTTAGAAGGAGCAACTTCATTAACTACTTTAAAGTAAGGGGTTTCAATAAATCCGTATTCATTAACTCGAGCATAAGTTGCTAGAGTACTAACCAATCCAATATTTGGACCTTCTGGGGTTTCGATAGGACAAATACGACCATAGTGAGTTCTATGAACGTCACGCACCTCAAAACCTGCACGTTCACGGCTTAGTCCTCCAGGACCCATAGCGTTTAGTCTTCGTTTGTGGACAATTTCTGCCAATGGATTAATCTGATCCATAAATTGGCTAAGCTGGTGAGATGCAAAGAATTCTTTAACACTCGCGACAATTGGGCGAACATTAATTAGCTGTCCAGGCATAATCGTATCTGGCTCAGCAATACTCATGCGGTCTTTTACAATTCTTTCCATTCGAAGTAAACCAACTCTAAAACGGATTTGAATAAGTTCACCTACCATCTTTAATCTACGGTTACCAAGGTGGTCAATGTCTTCTGAAGGCATATTGCTATTGCTCATGCTGATTACTTCAGAAATTATCGCAACAATATCTTCTTTGCGAAGAACACGGCCTTCTTGGTCATTTTTAGCATTCATACCTAAGCGTTTATTAAGCTTATAACGACCTACTTTGCTCAAATCGTAGCGCTTAAAGTCAAAGAACATACTATCTAAAAGTGCCTTAGAGTTTTCAACCGTTGCTAAATCTCCTGGTCGGATACGTCTATAAACTTCCATCAATGCTTCAGCGGTTGAGCTGGTTGAATCTTTAGCTAGAGTCTCTTCGATAAGCTTAACTTCGCCAGTATCAACTTCTTTGAACATTTCTTTAATTTCAGTATCGGTACCAAAACCAAATGCACGAAGCAAAGTAGTTACAGGAAGCTTTCTTTTTCGATCAATCTTAACGCTCATTACACCATTTTGAGCTGTTTCAATTTCAAGCCAAGCTCCACGATTAGGGATAATTTTCGCAGAGAAGTAATCGGCGTTATTGTCTTTAGTAAAGAATACACCTGGAGTACGGTGCAACTGACTTACCACTACTCTTTCAACGCCATTGATAACAAATGTACCGCGATCAGTCATGATCGGATAATCGCCTAGGAAAATTTCCTGAGTCTTTACTTCGCCAGTTTCTTTTATAAGAAGCTCGATAGTTGCTTTTAGTGAAGCTTCATAGCTCAAGTTCTTTTCCTTGGCCATTTCTTCAGAGACCTTTTCTTTATCAAACTGGTAACTTTTGAAGTTAAGTTCATATTTTTTACCGGTAAAGTCTTCGATTGGTGAAATTTCTTCAAAAAGCTCTTTAAGGCCTTCTTCAATAAACCAATGATATGAGTCCATCTGAATCTTAATTAGATCAGGTAGTTTTAATGGTGTGTTTTCGTTGTTAAGATACTTCCGTGTTAAGCTGGCGGATTTTGGCATGTACGAGTTTTCTCCTCTTTCATACTTTAATTATTTTAATAAGATGAAGAAGAGGTGTTTCTAAACTGATAAAAATTCGGCACTTTCCAGATCCCACTGGAAAACTCCGAATATAGTTTAAGCGTCCTCTATGAGATATACATTAGCCTATTATTAGCCCTTCGTCAAGAGTTTTCAGGTGTAATTATTTAGATTTCTCAACAACTTTATCGACAATTCCGTAGCTTTTAGCCTCGGTTGCGTCCATCCAGTAGTCCCTGTCGCTATCATTGGCAATTTTATCAACTTTTTGACCAGTTTTTTCAGCTAAGATCTTGTTAAGCTTTTCGCGGATTTTTAGTATTTCTTTAGCTGTTATTTCGATATCCGAGGCTGTTCCCTGAAAGCCACCCGATGGTTGATGAATCATTACTCTAGAATTTGGAAGTGCAAAACGTTTACCCTTTTGACCACAAGCCAACAAGAAAGCTCCCATACTGGCAGCCATGCCCACACAGATCGTGCTAACATCTGGCTTTATTAGCTCCATAGTATCAAAAATAGCCATACCTGCAGTTACACTTCCTCCTGGAGAGTTAATGTAAAGCTTAATATCGGCATGCTTGTCTTCGCTTTCTAAAAAAAGAAGTTGTGCAATTATTAAATTCGCCACATCGTCGTTCACTTCTGTTCCCAGAAAGATAATACGTTCTTTTAATAGACGCGAGTATATATCATAGGCGCGTTCACCCATGTTGGTTTTTTCGATAACAGTTGGTACAAGTATTGAATTATTCATATACTTATTTTAACACGATTATTTAGAAGCCAGTTCGGTAAGTTTGGCGATTGCCTTTTGAGTAAGCAGGTGGTTTCTTAGATCATCCTGGAAGTGACCATGGGTTAGCTCTTCTTGAATTTTAGGGTCACTCTTATATTGTTCAGCCATCTTGGCCAATTCTTGTTGCAATTCAACATCGCTAACTTTTATCTTATTTTTCTTAATAACATCGCGAAGAATTAAAGCAGCTCTAACGCGCTTGTCGGCTTCTTCTTTTACTTCTTTTTTCATTTCATCTTCGGTGATCTTTTGCATTTCTTGATACTTTTTACGATCTAGTCCAGCATTTTGCAGGTTCTTGTCCATTTCGCTTTCTAGCTGCATAACTTGCTGATCAATTAATTGCTGAGGAACATCGAACTTAGCCTTTTTAAGTAACTCGTCTAGGATCTTATTTTCATAGTCTTTCTTTGATTGTTCTTCTTCTTGTTGCTTTAGTACTCCCTCAATATCTTCGCGTAATGCCTTTACAGTATCTTTGTTGCCAACCTTTTTAGCGAACTCATCATCTAGCTTTGGTAGCTCTACTTTGGTGATTTCATTAATCTTTACACTAAATTCAACCTTTGCGCCTTGAAGATCTTTGGAATGATAATCTTTAGGAAAAGTCACTTCAAAAGTCTTTTCTTCATCTTTTTTAAGCCCAACCAATTCTTCTTCGAAACCTGGTATAAATGTTTTGCTTCCAACAACCATTACATGGTTTTGAGCAGCTGCACCTTCGACAGGCTTACCTTCGCGTTTGCCTTCAAAATCAAATCGAACTTCATCACCGTTTTCAATTGGCTTTTTAGATTCTTTACGAGTAGCCATTTGGTTTTGTAAAGTTTCGATAGCCTGGTCAACGCGTTCTTTAGGAATTTTGATTTCTGGCTTTTTAACACTTAGCTTAGAATAATCAAAT
>JBIIKB010000045.1:0-4515 GCA_044233405.1 Candidatus Saccharimonadia bacterium
CTGGAATCTGCGAAAGAAGACTATAGACAACCATAACCCCAAGCACCACCAGCACTCTTTTTCGTAGTGCGGGGTTCTTATAAAGCTGTCTTAATACCTCTTTGTTCATTTACCCCCGATTCTTAAAATTACTTAGCGTCTTTTTCTGCTTTTTCAGCCTTTGGCTTAGCAGTTACAACAACTTTACCTCCGGCCTTCTCAACTGCCTTAACTGCAGATTGTGAAGCCTTATCAACGGTAATGCTAGCTGCTACTTTAATTGTACCATTGCCAAGTAGTTTTACTGGCGAATTAAGTCTACGAATCAAGCCAGCTTCTTTTAATACTTCAGCATTAACAGTCTTTTTTCCCAAATCTTCAATATCGTTTAAGTTAACAACTTGGTACTCAACTCTAGCTAGAGGAGTAAACCCTCGTGACTTTGGAAGGCGCATTGCAAGTTTTGTCTGTCCACCCTCAAAACCAGGCTTAAACTTACTGCCTGTGCGAGAGTTTTGGCCCTTAGTTCCGCGTCCTGCGGTCTTTCCCTGGCCAGCGCTGATCCCACGACCTAGTCTTCGAATCTTAGTCGATTTAGATGTATCAAGTTCATGAATCTTCATTAGTTTGACTCCTTAGATTTTTTGACTGGTGCAGCTTTTAGCTGTGATAGTGCCTCAACAGTGGCATATGAGTTGTTAATTTTGTTTGTAGAACCAAGTGATTTGGTAAGAACATCTTTAACGCCTGCGGCTTCTAATACAGCACGAACAGCTCCGCCGGCAATTACACCAGTACCTTGTGAGGCAGGCTTTAGAAATACAACTGCGCCTCCAGAACTTACTTGGATTTCATGAGGTATTGTTGTGCCATTAAGACTGAACTGGATCATGTCTTTTTTGGCTTTAGCAATAGCCTTTTGAATAGAAGTTGGAGCATCGGTACCTTTACCTACACCAACCCCCACTTTACCTTTATTATCCCCAACCACAGCTGTGGCTCGGAATCTGAAGCGACGACCACCCTTAACAACGCGAGTAACGCGATCTAGGGCTATAATACGCTCGTCAAACTCAGGTACTTCTTGGTTTATTCTATTGTTCATATTTTTTCTGTCCATTTTAGAACTCCAATCCTGCTTTACGGGCTGCTTCAGCAAAAGCCTTTACACGGCCGTGATAAATTTTACCACCTCGATCAAATACTACTGATTTAACTTTGGCTTTCTTGCCAAGCTCTGCTATAGCACTTCCAAGCCAAGCTGCCTTATCAATCATTGGTTTTTTAGCCAGCTCCTTATTTGATTCAGTCGAGACCGAAGCTATTGCTTTACCGTTAACGTCATCGATTAGCTGGGCACGCATGTGCTTTAATGATACCGACACACAAAGTCTTGGTCGAGCTTCAGTACCAGATACTTTAGCGCGAATTCTACGAACTGCTTTAATATTTCTCATTCTGAACCTCCCTTGGCGGCAGCTTTACCAGCCTTACGTCTTACGTGTTCGCCAACATACTTTATACCCTTGCCTTTATATGGCTCTGGCTTTTTGAATGCGCGAATGTTAGCAGCGGCTGCGCCAACTAACTGCTTGTCGTGGCCAGTTACTTTAATAATGTTCTGATCTACAGATAGGGTAACTCCTTCTGGGGCAGTATATTCGATTGGGTGAGAAAACCCTAGACTCATTTCTAGAACACTTCCCTTCATAGAAGCTCTAAAACCAACCCCATTAATTTCAAGCTCCTTGGTAAATCCTTCAGAAACACCAACAATAGCATTAGAAACTAAGGTTCTAAGCAAACCAAACTGCTTTTGAGTGTCGGCATTCTCTACTGACTGGCTAACTATAATCTGATTATCCTGTTTTTCAATCTTAAGACCTTTAAGGATTTTGACTTGCAATTCACCTTTTGGTCCTTTTACGCTAACCATCTTTTCATCGATAGTCACTTCTACGCCTTCTGGAATATTGATAGGTTGTCGTCCAATTCTACTCATCTTAGTACACCTTACAAATTAATTCGCCACCCACGCCTTTGGTGCGGGCCTCTTTTCCGGTCATAATACCTGCTGGAGTGGACATAATCACAAGTCCGCGGCCAGTCCTTACTGAAGGGATTTCAGAAACTTTGGCATAGATTCTTCGACCTGGTTTGCTTACGCGAACCAAACTTTCTGGTTGGTTTTTACCATCAAGATTAATGATTAAGCTCTTAAAGCCACTTTCTTCAGTAACTTTAATTTTGCCAATATAACCATTGTTTTGCAAAATTTCAGCAATTGAAGCCTTAAGCTTTGAGTGCGGGATAACTACTTCCGATTTGCCGGACATAATTCCGTTTCGGATTCGAGTTAGCATATCTGCGATTGGATCTGTTGTCATCATAATCTTATCTCCTACCAGCTCGACTTAGTTACACCAGGAATTTGCCCTTTTGAAGCATATTCGCGGAATGTTATTCTACTTAAACCAAATTTACCTACATAACCTCTAGGTCGACCTGTAATTTCACAACGGTTACGTTGGCGGTTAGGGTTGGAATTGCGTGGCAATTTAGCCAGTCCTTCCAAATCACCTGCCGCTCGAAGCTGAGCGCGCTTGTTTGCGTACTTGGCCGCTAATTTTTGTCTTTTTAATTCTCGTTGGATCATTGCTTTACGAGCCATTATTTCGCTCCTTTCTCGAACGGCATACCTAGCTTTTCAAGCAATAGCTTGCTAGCTTCGGCATTTCCGCCACTTATTACTATTGTTGTCTGCAATCCATGTATAGCCTGTGCGTCTTCGTAAGATATTTCTGGAAACACGGTTTGGTCGGCAAAACCAATGCTATAATTTCCGCTCTTATCAAAGGCCTTGGTACTAACTCCTCGAAAATCCCTAACCCTAGGCAATACTACAGATATAAGTCTATCCAAAAAGCTATACATTTGCTCGCCACGGATAGTTACCTTGGCCCCAATTATCATGCCTTCACGAAGCTTGAAGCTTGCAATGCTATGTTGGGCCTTGGTAGTAATTGGCTTTTGACCAGAAATTTTGGTTAGAGTAGCAACTACCACATCCAGGTGCTTACTATCTGCAACGGCCTTACCAACACCACTATTGATAACGATTTTTTCAATCTTAGGGATTTGGTGGACATTAGCGATGTTAAGCTCATTCTTAAGCTCTTCGCGTACTTTTTCGTTGTATTGTTTAAGCAATCTGTTCATGACTATTTCTTCCCGCCTTTAGTTTCGGCTTTTTTGGTTTCTTTTTTAACTTTTGCATTCTTAAATTTTGATACTTTATAAATTCGTTCTTTTTTGCCTTTGGCGCCAAGCTTATATCCAATTCGGGCTGGCTTTTTGGTGGTTGGGTCTACTACCATCACCTTTGATGCATCAAGGGGCTTATTTATTTCAATAATTCCACCCTTGGGGTTAACCTGGCTCGGTTTGGTGTGTCTTTTTACTACATTTACACCTTCCACAACAACCATGTTATTTTCTGGCATAACTGCTAGTACTTCGCCCGTCTTGCCTTTATCTCGCCCTGCAATAACCATTACAGTATCTTTTTTTATAATCTTCATTAGAGTACCTCCGGAGCTAGAGAAATAATCTTCATAAATCCACGTTCACGCAACTCACGAGTAACTGGCCCGAAAATACGTGTTCCGCGTGGTTGGTTGCTAGCATCGATAATTACTGCAGCATTTTCGTCAAATCTCACGTTACTGCCATCTTTACGGGTAACTTCGCGCTTAGATCGAACCACAACTGCACGTACAACTTCTTTTTTCTTGACGGTGCCATTTGGGGTTGCAACCTTAACACTTGCTACAATTACATCGCCAACACGAGCGTAGCGACGCTTACTGCCACCAAGAACTTTAATACACATAATTTCCTTGGCACCAGTGTTATCGGCAATTCTTAATCTGGACTCGGGTTGAATCATTCGGCCACCTCCGTCTTAGATACAGCTTTTTCAATTACTTTTGATAGATTGAAGTGCTTGTGTCTGCTGATCGGTCGAGTTTCAATAATCTCAACCATATCGCCCATTCCAGCTTTTCCTTCTTCATCGTGAGCCTGGAATTTGGTAGTTACCAAATAAGACTTCTTGTATAGTGGGTGTGACTTACGTCGCTCCACTGCAACTACAATAGTTTTATTCATTTTAGTTGATACAACCCTTCCTTGTAGTGTTCGACTCATGATTGTTCTCCTTGTGATGCCTTAGCTTGTTCAGACAAAATGGTTAAAATTCTTGCGATTGTACGCTTTAATGATCTTATTTCACGAACGTTTTTAACTTCTTTAGTTCGGTAATCAACATTAAGCTGAGCTAGCTTTGCTCTACTATCGACTAGTTTCTTTTGCAATTCTTTATTGGACTGGTTTCGTAATTCTTTAGCTTTCATCTTTTTCTCCAGCCTGTGCTTTAACTATAAACTTAGTCTTTACAGGCAATTTATATGCTGCAAGTCGCATGGCTTCTTTGGCAATATCTTCGGTTACACCGTCCATTTCAAAAAGTATCTT
>JBIIKB010000026.1:0-6668 GCA_044233405.1 Candidatus Saccharimonadia bacterium
CCAATGCGCCCTTACCAGAACCCATTCGTACTTCAGCTGGTTTGCGAGTTACGGGAGTATGAGGGAAAATTCGAATCCAAATCTTACCACCACGCTTGATATATCGAGTCATTGCACGACGAGCCGATTCGATTTGTCGAGAAGTAATACGCTCATTTTCTAGAGCTTTCAAACCAAAGCTACCAAAGCTTATTTCTGCACCGCGAGTAGCAACTCCGGCATTACGGCCTTTCTGAGATTTTCGGTATTTAGTTTTTCTTGGCATTAACATAATACTTCTCCTTAACCCTTATAAATCCATACTTTAACGCCAATCACACCAAAGGTAGTCTTAGCTTCTGCGGTTGCATAATCAATATCAGCCTTAATGGTGTGTAGTGGGATACTTCCCACTGCAGCGGTTTCGCGACGAGCCATTTCAGCACCATTCAGTCGACCCGACACACTAACCTTCGCACCCAATGCTCCTGCACGAACAGCAGCTTCAGTGGTACTTTTGATTACTCTACGGAAAGGCAAGCGACGCTCCAGCTGTGAAGCTACATTTTCGGCGACGATTTTGGCATTCATTTCAGGGTTTTTAACTTCTTCAATGTTTACCTTAAAGCTACCATCGATAAGTTTGGCTAGATCTTTTTTAAGTGCTTCAACTCCAGCTCCACTACGGCCAATTACAACACCTGGCTTAGCAGTATGAATTGATACTATAAGTTCATTGTTTGAGCGTTCAATTTCAACCTTGGCGACTGCAGCTCTAAATCCAAGTTTTTCTTCAATCAATTTACGAATACGGATATCCTGTGCTACTGATTTGGCAAAAGTACGGGTATCAAACCACTTTGATTGCCAATTCTTGGTATAGCCTAATCTAAATCCGGTTGGGTTAATTTTTTGTCCCATTACTTCAGTCCTCGCTTTTTGTTAGTAATTTTAGTTGTTACTTTTGGCTTAGTTTCACTCTTAACTGCAGGCTTTTTGGCTTCAGTTTTTGGTTCTTCTTTACCGCTGTCCAAAACTATTCTCAAGTGTGCCATCGGGTGCTCAATTTTACCGTAAGCTCCACGTGCTCTTGGGCGACCACGCTTTAGCTTAGGACCTTGATCAACACGAATTTCATCAATTTGAAGGGTTGAGCTATTAAGGCTGTAGTTGTTTTCAGCATTAGCAATTGCGCTTTTTAGTCCAGCAGCAATCATACGGGCTGATTTTTGTGGCATATTCATAAGTAATTCTTGGGCATCTAAAGCTCTCTGACCACGAACCAAATCAGCTCCTAGGCGGAGTTTCTGGGCAGATATCTTTAGATACTTAATGTTTGCTGCTACTTTCATACTACTTTCCTTCAGCCTTTGCTAATTTACCACCGTGTCCACGGAATTTACGGGTAGGTGAAAATTCACCAAGCTTGTGACCAACCATGTTTTCAGTAATCAAAACTGGTGTATGGACCTTACCATTATGAACAGCAATGGTCTTACCAACCATTTCTGGGCTAATAGTGCTAGCACGTGACCAAGTCTTAATGATGGTCTTATCATTGACTTCTAAAGCCATGATTTTGCGAAGTAATTTAGGGTCAATAAATGGTCCCTTTTTGCTTGATCTACTCATTATTTTCTTCCCTTTCCACGGCCACGAATAATCATAGCGTTGGTTGATTTACGGCGTCTGGTTTTAAGACCCATAGCAACTTTACCCCAAGGAGTTCTTGGAATACGTCCCGGACCACTTAGCCCTTCACCACCACCCATTGGGTGATCTGATGGGTTCATGGCTTTACCACGTACCGATGGGCGTCGACCCATCTTGCGCTTACGTCCAGCGCTACCAATGGTAATGTTTTGATGGTCAGCATTGCTAATTTGACCAACAGTAGCCATGCATTCAATGTGAACCAAGCGAACCTCTCCAGAAGGAAGTTTTATTTGAGCCCAATTACCTTCTTTTGCTGCAAGCTGAGCACGAGCACCAGCGCTTCTTACTAATTGGCCGCCCTTACCAGGATGCATTTCAATATTACATATAACAGATCCTGCTGGAATATTTTTTAGCTTCAATCTGTTACCAGCTTTGATTTCAGCCTTTTCACCAGAGCTAATTTTTTTACCAACTTTCATATTGGCAGTTGCCAAAACGTAAGCTTTTGTTCCGTCTTCAAATTTTACAAGCGCGATATAAGCAGTTCTGTTTGGATCATATTCTAAAGCGATAATTTCAGCATTATTAGCAGCTGCAAATTTAAAATCAACCATTCTATAAGCACGCTTAGCACCACCACCGCGATGTCGTGTAGTGATTCGGCCCTGGTTATTTCGTCCGGCTCTCTTTGTTATAGTCTTAGTTAATGACTTTTCAGGCTTCTTTTTGGTTAGGCCTGAGAAATCGGCAACACTCATGTTGCGCCTTGCAGCCGTATTTGGTTTTAGAGTTCTAACTGCCATTACTTGGCCTCCTCATTAATTTCAAAAACGGCAATTTTTTGACCTTTTTTGACGGTTACATAAGCACGCTTCTTGTCTTTGCGCTGACCTTCAACACCTTTGAATTTCTTGACCTTACCCTTAATAATAAGGATACGAACTTGGGTAGCATCAACCTTAAACTGGTCTTTTACAGCTGTGGCAATTAATGGCTTATTGGCTCTAGGGTTTACATCAAACATATAAACACCTTTAGCTGCCATGGTCATGCTTTTTTCAGTTATTACTGGCTTAAGTGTGATAGGTGTCATTTCTTATCTCCTGATTTTTCAGCTTCTTTACGTGCAGCACTCTTGGTTTTACCTAGCCACACTTCTAGCTCTTTTAGGCCTTCGGTGTCAATTAGGATTGCGTCAGCGTCCAAAATTGCAGCCACGTTAAGTTGTTTAACAGATAGCATCTGAACTCCAGAAATATTGCGGGCCGATGCGATAAATTTAGCATCCAGCTTAGGGGCGGTAATAAGTACTGAACCTTCTGCACCAATTTTATCAATCATTTCAACGATCTTCTTGGTCTTAAATTCACTAGCCGAAAAAGCTTCAACGACTTTAATTTCTTTAGCCTTCAAGCTTAAAGCTTGCTTAATGCTAGAGCGAATCATACTTTTTGGCATGTCCTTAGAATAGTTTTCATTGCCGGTTGGACCAAAAGCTACACCACCGTGTCTCCAGATAGGGTTACGGCTTGATCCGAATCGAGCGCGACCAGTGCCCTTTTGCTTCCATGGCTTCTTACCACCACCAGAAACATCACCACGGTTCAGAACCTTGGCATTGTTAGTTCGGATATTATCAAAGAAGCGGTTATAGGCAACTTTAAGCTGATCTGCATTGGCTTCCACTCCAAAAATGGCCTTAGGAAGTTCTACTTCGCCCTTTTTAACACCAACTTTGGAATAGCTAACTGCTTTCATTATTTCATCCCCTTAATCATTACGATACCGCGACGTGGTCCAGGTACACTACCAACAACTGCAATAAGATTATTTTCGACATCAACCATAGCAATCTTTTGATTTTTAATGGTTACCTTTTCATGGCCCATTTGGCCAGCCATTTTAATACCCTTAAATACGTGCTGTGGGTAACCGGCACCAATCGAACCTGGAGCACGATAGTTGTGACTACCATGAGTCTTAGGGCCACGGTGGAAATTGTGGCGCTTAATAGTACCTGCAAAACCCTTACCTTTAGACACGGCTGAAACAACAATTTTTTCGCCTACTTCGAATAGGTCTGCGCTTAGAGTATCGCCAACCTTTAGAGCTGCAGCCTGTTCTTCGCCTTCAGAAAGCTCAACTACGGCATCAGTTCTTACTTCACGAAGAACATTACCTTTAGCACCAGATTTTTTTACCTGACCAGCTTGAGTCTTAGAAAGCTTCTTAGCTTCGCCGTAACCAATCTGAACAGCATTATAACCATCGGTTTCAACGGTTTTTAGTGCAGTAACAACACAAGGACCAACTTCAAGAACAGTTACGCCACTGCGCACACCATTGACATCAAATATTTGAGTCATTCCAACTTTTTTAGCTATTACTGCTTTCATTAAAATCCTTGGTTATTAAATAATAAAACCTGAGTAAACAGATTGGTTTCTTGTTTTGCAAGACCTGATCGCTTCTCAGTTTTTTATCTGCCAAAACTATTGATAGATAAAAGTCAGGCATTATTGTATCAGATAAGCACCTGATGTGTCAACAATTATAAAAGGCGCCCTTAGGCGCCAAATATAGTGCTAATTAAGAATTACTTAATTAGAGTGATTCCGCCAATCAATGGAAGTGGCTTTTCTTCGCCATTAACTACATTGATGATACCCAAAATTGCGAAAATGGTTGGTACTAAATAAATTAGCCAAGCAAAGATGAGAATGAAGTTTAGGTAAGGGATGAAGGCCAATATGAATGAACCTACACCAATTACGATTGCAAATAACAGATTAGCTAAGCCCTGATTAGCATGGTACTTAACAAATTTGCTTTTTCCGCCAGCTGCAATTGGAATAATTACTAATATTCCAAGGTATGCTAGCACTCCCATTAATTTATCGTTGTCATTTACGCCTGATTTTTTCGCCATGATTCCTCCTAATAATTATTTAATTCGATTAATATTATAATCTTGATTAGATTTTATTACGCTTGTGATTAGATTGCAACTCAAAAAGCCCCATTACTGGGGCTTTTTGATGCTAAGGGGACTTTATTACATCTTAATTTCGATATTTACACCATTAGGAAGACTAAGGTTAGTCAAGCTATCGATAGTCTTTGCGCTGTGGTCATAAATTTCGATTAGACGCTTGTGGGTTCGCATCTCGAACTGTTCACGAGCATCCTTATACACATGTGGGCTAGCAAGTACGGTGTACTTTTCCTTTTTGGTTGGCAAAGGAATTGGACCAGCCACATGAGCGCCAGTACGAATGGCGGTATCGATAATCTGCTTAGCAGATTGGTCGATTATCTTATTGTCATAAGCTTTTAGTTTTATTCGTATTCGTTGCTTTTCTTGTTTTTCTGGCATTGTATAAGGTGCTTTCTACTCTATATCGAGATTATTTAATGATCTTGGTTACAACACCTGCACCAACAGTCTTACCACCTTCACGGATAGCAAATCTTAGACCATCGTCCATAGCGATTGGAGCAAGTAGTTTAACAGTTACGCTAATGTTATCACCAGGCATTACCATTTCGGTACCTTCTGGTAGGTGTACTTCACCAGTTACATCTGTAGTTCGGAAGTAGAACTGTGGCTTGTAGCCCTTAAAGAATGGAGTGTGGCGTCCGCCTTCGTCCTTTTTAAGTACATATACTTCACATTCAAATTCAGTGTGAGGAGTAATTGAACCTGGCTTGGCAAGAACCTGTCCACGTTCAATGTCATCACGTTCAACACCACGTAGCAAAATACCTACGTTATCACCAGCTTGACCTTCGTCTAGCATCTTTTTGAACATTTCTACACCAGTTACTACAGTCTTAGTAGTGTCTTTAATACCTACGATTTCAACTTCTTCGTTGATGTTTACTTTACCCTGTTCGATACGACCAGTAGCAACAGTACCACGACCTTTAATTGAGAATACGTCTTCGATTGGCATCAAGAATGGCTTGTCTAGTTCACGAGTTGGCTCTGGAATGTATTCATCCATAGCTTTAACAAGTTCCATAATAGCATCTTCGTTGGCAGCGTCGCCTTCTAGAGCCTTAAGGGCAGAACCCTTAATGATTGGAGCGTCTTTGTCGAACTCGTACTTTTCTAGAAGTTCGCGAATTTCAACTTCAACTAGTTCGGCTAGTTCTGGGTCAGCCATATCCATCTTGTTCATGAATACAATGATTTTAGGAACACCAACCTGGCGAGCTAATAGTACGTGTTCACGTGTCTGAGGCATAGGGCCATCAGCAGCTGAAACTACTAGGATGGCACCGTCGATCTGGGCAGCACCGGTGATCATGTTCTTAACATAGTCAGCGTGTCCTGGCATATCTACGTGAGCGTAGTGACGTTTTTCGCTTTCATACTCTTGGTGAGAAGTAGCGATTGTGATACCACGCTCTCTTTCTTCTGGTGCGTTATCGATTTGATCATAAGCAATTGGCTTATTGATATCGCTAGGAAGCTTCTTAGCTAGTACTGCAGTGATAGCAGCAGTTAGGGTAGTTTTACCGTGGTCAACGTGTCCCATGGTTCCTACATTTACGTGCGGTTTATCGCGCTTAAAAGTGTCTGACATTGATACTCCTTATTATAAATTAATTACATTAGTCATTTATTTTTTGGCAATATAAAAATTGCCATTTGTTAGACCCCCTAATTATAGGTGGAAATTACAATTTTGTAAAGAGGTGAATTTAAATTATCTTGCTTCACCGGCTTCGCGAGAAGCTGTGTATTTACTCTTGAGCTCTTCTGCCACATTAGCAGGAACTTCAGCATAGTGATCGAACTCCATTGCATAAGCTGCGCGACCTTGGGTCATACTTCGAAGGCTAGTAGCATAGCCAAACATTTCGGCAAGTGGCACGAAGGCCCTAATTACCTTAGCGCCGCTTCGGTCTTCCATGGTGTCTACACGACCACGCTTAGAGTTGATATCACCGATAACATCACCCATGAAGTCTTCTGGGGTGGTAACTTCCACCTTCATCATAGGCTCCATAATTACTGGTGT
>JBIIKB010000087.1:0-2703 GCA_044233405.1 Candidatus Saccharimonadia bacterium
TAATCATTGCCGACACAATTGTAGGAACATTAGTTAGTAGAGCCTAAATAATAAATAGTCCTTAGTAAGTATTACTCACTAAGGACTATATAGAAGTATTTATAAAAAATTATGCTCGGCCAGAGCCATCGCACTTAATACACTTACCAGACCCACCACAACGGCGACAATTGACAGCAATAGGAGTGCTAAAGTAACCCCGTCCGCTACAATGATTGCATTTGCCTTTACCGCCACATTCTTTGCATTCAGCCATTATGTCTCCGAGCTGTTGGTTCTATCCGTTGGTACGAATTGCTAGATATTATATAAGTGAAAGATCTTTTTATCAAGCTCAAGCAAAAACCCCGCATTAAGCGGGGTTTTTGCTTGAGTAAGATATATTATCTTTCTTCTCTTGGACGAGCTTCATTTACGGTGATAGCTCGGCCTTCGATTTCTTTGCCGTTCAAAGTTTCGACTGCTTTTTTAGCTTCTTCTTCAGTAGCCATTTCCACAAATCCGAAACCTTTAGATCGACCAGTGTCTCGCTCGGTAATAACACGAGCTGAATCAACTGAGCCGGCCTCGGCAAAAATCTGAGCAAGCTGCTCGTCGTTAACACTCCAAGGGAGTGAACCAACAAATAGATTCTTTGCCATAGTTCCTTCTTCTCTCTGGTGAATCCCAGCTTGTTGGCTGTTGAGCTGCAACCCAGAACTTATTTAATAACCTGATCCTTTAGAGCCGTAGCAGCATAGTTTCTAAGAACAGCTATATTATACGTCTTTTTAGCCTTTTTAGCAATTATGCTTTTTTGCTTTTTAGTCTTTTAAGCCTATATTTCAGTTCATTTAAGTCGGGCTTCGGCTCTTTTTTAATAGAAAAGTCTGGCGTACGTTTGTTAAAACCAAGCATATTCATACCAAGAGGGGAGCCAATAGTAAGCCAAAATGCAGAGAAGGCAAATCTTTTACCGAACATTCTTCCGAGCCTGTCAGCCACCGCAATCGAATAGATGCCTCCAGCATAGGGTAAAAGACAATACAAAAACCAACGATTAGGAAGCCCTGTCGCCATAACAAGCTCATGGAAATTTAATATTGGCACAAATGCAAACCACGGCCTAGCATTAATTTTTTTGAATACAAAAAAAAGACCAAAGCAGTAGGTAAAATACGTTACTAAAAAAACAATAAGCAAAACTATTGAGGCATTTAAAATAAAATTAATCATTATTTAAGTCTAACACTTAACCCCTTACCTCCAAATTCATGGCAAACAAATGTAGGGGAGTTAGGTAGGCTAAGTCTAGTCTCGTATCTATATCCAATTTCGTTAAATTTTGTAACATCTATGTCATTATTAGCACGATTTTTTATCAGCCAGTGGGCGAAAGCTCCTCTGGCAATTTTAGAGTGCACGGCCACAGTAGTATTTTTGTGTGAACTAGGGTTGTAAGTATAAAAGACTGGCGTTATTATTTTATTTTTATCTAATTTTGGAATAATTACTTTTCCGTATTCTACTGATGTCAAATTAATCACCAAATCTTTTTTATTGATTAATGTTGATAATTTATCGCCCCAGTATTTATAGAGACTGCTATATTTTTTATTTGGCAGCTTATAGCCCATTTCAAGCCTATAGGGCGAAACTTCATCAAGCGGTTTAAGTATTCCGTAGAGCCCCGAGATAATTAGAAGGTGCTTTTGTGCGAACTCAATATCTTTTTTGTCAAAGCTATCAACCTGAAGACCGCTATAAATATCGCCTCTAAATGTAAACATTGCAGAGCCCGATTTGCTCTTGCCCCATGAGTCAATTATGGTTTTGACTTCCTCTGCAAGCTTATCCGATACCTTCATGGTGTCTTTGATTCGCTTGATATCAAGAGTTTTCAGATATTCAGCTAGCTCTCTTGAGTCTTCTAGAAGTTCGGGTTTAGACATTTTAAGACCCTTGATGCTCGAGGGCTTCATTGTCTTTGAAGAATGTAACAGTATTATCATTCTTTCTCTTTTGAATCTTTTGATTTGTGCTTTTTGGTATTTCTGCCTATTAAATTCACTGTTGCAAAAGTTAGTCCAAAGGCAACTGTCGTAGAGAAAACCAAGGTTATCGGGGCAACTGGAACATAATCTTCATTTATTGGTTTACCGGTGGCAGTGAACTTGATGATATCGGCACCTCCAGTAAATCTAACTTTTTGATACTCAATCTTCCATTTGTTTTCGCAGCTAAAAGGATTATTTTGGTCGGCACAAATTCTTGTGTACTTAAATTCGGGAGAAATCAAGAATGCTAAAAAGAAAAATATAAAGAAAATTAGTATTTTTAAGTATTTATTCATTTCTAAATTATAGCATCAAATAAAATACCCCGAGCAGAGCAATAAAGCTCACACGGGGTTAAAAATCAGCGCTCGATATGGGCGTCGATGAATGGTAGATCAGGCCGCAGCCTCTTAGCGCCTTGACGTGCGTGAATTCCCTCGTAGGGTGATGTGGTTGCGATAAATTTCGCGCCACAACCAACTTCTTCGGGGTAGGCATTGGCCACAACAAGTCCAGAAATTGCCACAATTTTGTGGTTAGTTTCGTTAGGCATGGCCTCTTGGCCACAAGCGCTGCAGTAGCAGGTGAACGAATCAACAACAAGTATGGCTACATCTAGCTTTCGTAATTCATTTGGTACGTACGTGACTTCAGCAGTCTCCACTTT
>JBIIKB010000088.1:0-2672 GCA_044233405.1 Candidatus Saccharimonadia bacterium
ATTATTATTTGATTTAAATAAAAAACTGAAATGTACGCTCGTTGTAGTAACACACGATCCAGAGATTGCTGAGCACTGTAAAAACAAAATAGAAATGAAAGATGGAGAAATAATTTCTACAACAGGAATAAAACACAAGAGGCTAGGCAAATGAGTATTAGAGACATAATACGACGTAGTGGCAGAAGCATTAAAAGTGCGAAGGGGCGGACCATTCTAACTGCTTTAGCTATAGCGGTCGGTACTTTTGCGCTAACATTAACTTTAGCTGCCAGTAATGGCGCAACAGCCTTTGTAAATAAGATTATAAAAGACAATTTTGACCCAAGTGAGTTATTTGTAGCTGCTGATGAATCGTTGTTTGGTCAAGGCAACACCACCAAGCCCAGAGAATACGATCCTAGCTTCGGAACCAGCACAACTAATGCCGGCGCCTCAAGACAAATTAAAAGAATTACCCAAGAAGATATTGATAAAATTAAAAAAGTCGATGGGGTAGAGAGCGTCCGCGAACAGATTGCAGTCTCGGCTCGCTACATAACCAGAGAAGGCGAGAAAAAGTACGTTGCAACGGTTGCTGCCTATAACCCCGCACAAAAGCCAGAATTTTTAGCTGGCAATATAAATGACTTTGAAGGGAAGAAAATTATATTACCAGAAGGATACCTTCAAGACTTAGGTTTTGATTCGGCCCAAGACGCTATCGGCAAAAACGTCGAAATTGTTGTACCCAAAACCCTTACGGCAGAAGAACTAAGAGCACAGCTGCTAAAAGGCACTTTGCCTACAAACGCCGATCAGCTAGCCCAAGCAACCGAAAACAACTCCGAGGCAATACAATTTAACATTGCAGCCGTGTCAAAAAAACCGATTACTTCTCAGCCAGGAACTGAGTTATACATATATACTCCGCGCGAAGAAGCAAAGGCCCTAAATGACATCACAACACAAGGCACAGCTGACTATCAAAAGTACAATTTTGTACTAGTGAAGGTTGCCGGGGGAACCGACGACAATAAGCTAAAAGCGACCCAGCAGAAGCTAAAAGATCTCGGATTCCAGGTCCGTAGTGTAGAAGAAACTCAAGAATTTTTGACCAACATTATCGGTGTATTACAAGGAATAGTTGCTGGCTTTGGTTTTATTGCAATTATCGCATCAGTATTTGGAATAATTAACACCATGTATATTTCTGTACTACAAAGAACGCGCGAGATAGGGCTAATGAAAGCTCTTGGTATGCGCAAAAGAGATATTGGTAGGCTATTTAGATTTGAAGCCGGCTGGATTGGGTTTTTGGGAGGTGCAATAGGTTCGTTATCAGCAATTTTGTTAGGAAGCTTGTTAAACCCATGGATAACCAAACAGCTTGATCTGGGAGCTGGCAATAATTTACTGATATTTAAGCCGATTCAGGTGGCTGGGCTAGTGCTGGCACTTATAATAATTTCTGTTTTGGCAGGTTGGTTGCCCTCTAGAAAAGCCGCCAAGCTTGATCCCATAGAGGCGCTGAGAACTGAGTAAATAGTCACAATTTAAGTAATAAATCATTTTAAAAGTATGAATATAATAGATTTAATAATAATACTAATTGGTGGAGTAGTGATTTATCGCTGGTACAAAGCTGGGCTGGTGAGAAACCTATTTGCTGTGGGGGGTCTTTTTGTAGGAATTGTAATTGGGCTTTTTATAGCTCCGGGTGTTATGTCGCTTTTTAAAGATTCTGTAGGTAAATTCGCTGGTGCAATTCTAACAATCGCACTTACTACTTTGGCATTTGGGACCCTTGGAGAAGCAATGGGGATGAAACTAAATATTCGTTTGCAATCAAAAAACGCTCAGAAAATAAATTCAGTCGCCGGCAGTTTTGGTGGAGTTATTTTTGTACTGCTGTTTGTTTGGCTGGCTTCGGCCATAATTATTAGTAGCCCCTTTAAGACATTCAATACCCAGCTCGAAAACTCAGCGATAATACAGTTTTTGAATCGGCGATTACCGCCAACTCCGCCAATTATCGATAGGGTCAACGCACTTGTTAAGCCACTTGATTTTCCTCAGGTTTTTTCTGGTGTACCTCAAAAGCTGTCTGAGCCAGTCGCTCCAGCTGGGTCTGTTGCGGTTCAAGAAGCTGTACAGAATGCCGGAAAGTCTACAGTTAAAATAGAGGCCAGGGGCTGTGGTAATGCAATATCTAACGGTAGCGGATTTATTGTGGGGGAAGGTTTGGTGATGACAAATGCACATGTGGTAGCAGGTGCGACTGAAATTAGTGTTATAGATACAACTGGTACATATATTAGCGTGCCGGTTTATTTTGATCCCACGGTAGATATAGCAATATTAAAAACTCCGAAGCTTTCAGCAAAGAGCCTTAATATATCAACCAAGCAATTCAGTAGGGGCCAAGAGGCCGTTGTGCTTGGCTTCCCGGGGGGTGGAAACTTTAGGGCAGAGCCTGCAGGTATTACAAATACTATTTTTGCTAGAGGGCTAGATATTTATGGCCAAACGCAAGTTAATAGGGATGTCTACGAATTTATTGGAAATGTAGTCCAGGGTAATTCGGGTGGACCATTGGTATTGAGCGACGGTACTGTGATTGGAATGGTATTTGCTTCATCGCAAAACAATCTGGGTTATGGCTACGCCTTGACGGGAGAGGAAATATCAAG
>JBIIKB010000089.1:0-2600 GCA_044233405.1 Candidatus Saccharimonadia bacterium
GGGCGTATTTGCGTCGAATAAAATATTATAGCTGTAATTATGCTTATTGTTATCGTACCAGCCAGCAAAAAAACTAAGACCTTTTTTATTGGCTGTGTCGGCCTTGATAGAATATACAAAACAGTCACCAACAGCACCGGGCTAATAGCAGCTCCGAATATGAATGGGAAAATTTTAATAAAGTCGGCCATTATTTACGAAGGTCTCTTTTATTAAAGAATATTAACCCAATCACGAAAAACAGCACAACAAAAGATATTAAAACTGCAAAGTCTCGATAAGATATACCATTTATGACTGTTTGACCCTGTGAGTAGTAATAGTTCCAGGTGAACTTGTCCCAGTTTTTCATCCAATCAACAGTTTGAGCAAAAGTGTAAACCAAGAACATAACTACCAAGGTAAGTGTTGGTATGCCTATCGCCAGGTTCTTTTTGCCAGACAAAGCCCCGACGCCGAATGAAAATGAGCCTAACATGCAAGTATAAATAAACAGCATAACTGTTGCCTGTACTATTCTTACTGCACTAACTGGCTCGCTAATTACCACAAGCCCAAGCCATATACCTGTAGTTGATGCTATATTGACTGCTAAAAATATCAAAATCATAGCTATAAACTTTTCTGTATATAATCTATTTTTAGATATTTTTGTAGCTAAAGTAGTTTCTAGAGTTCCCTTGTCTTCATCGGTCGAGAGCAAATTTACACCAATACTTATACCAAGTATCCAAAATATAAATGAGCCATTATTGAAAAATACTTGGCTATCCAAATACTTGTCGATTGTTCCGATGTCTAACGAACCTGAAAAAGCCTGAAGTGATTCTGGTAAACTTTTAAAAACCTCTACAAGTTGGGGATTTTTAAAGTCTGGAAATATCCAAGTTATTAACAAGTTCATAGCAAATGCAGCAATCGACCAAGCCAAAATCACCCAGCGCTTATCGTACAAAGTTTTAAGTACGGGTGTTCTAAACATTTGGCACGTCCCTACCATACATTTTCAAGAATATTTCTTCTAAGTCCAGTTCTCTGGTGCGAAGACTTCTTACGGGCTGTTTTGCAATCGCCTTTAAAAAGCCGTCAACCGATCCTGCTATGTGGCAATGCATAAAATTGTCACTAACTTTAAGTTCCTTAATACCCTTAACTCCGTCTAGCATATCTTTAGAGGCTTTTTTGTCTTTAAAGACAACATCAAACTCATGAACGGATCTTTCATGAAGTTTTTCGAGTGTCATTTCCTCGACAACGCGGCCTTTATTTATAAAACAAACCATATCGCACATTTGTTCTACTTCCATTAAAAAGTGCGAGCTTATAAAGGTCGTTCCGCCAGCCGCCTTATGCTCAAAGACCATATCAACAAATTCGCGCTGAAGTATCGGGTCTAGCCCACTGGTTGGCTCGTCTAGAACAAGCAGCTCTGGCTTGTGCTGAAATGCCGATATCAAACCAATCTTTTGCTTGTTACCCCTGCTTAAAGTCTTAATTTTTACTCCTAGATCTGCCTTGAGGCGTTTGGCAAGCTTATTAATCTCTTTTTTGTCGTGGTTTCCCTGCAAATGACCCATGTAGCTGATGTATTGCCGACCGGTAAGGTTTTCGTAATAGTCCATTTCACCAGTCAAATAGCCAATTCTCTTATGAACCATTTTGGCATCGTCCTGGGAGTCCATTCCTAGTACACTAATAATACCCTTGGTGGGTTTAATAAAATTCATCAGACAACGAATGGTTGTTGTCTTGCCCGCCCCGTTTGGGCCCAGAAAGCCATATACACTTTTTCTGGGGACTTCGATTTCTACACCACGAATAGCCCATTTATTACCATATTTCTTACTTAAGCCAGCAGTTTGAATTGCATTATCCATACAATCATAATAAACCTTATGCTTATCTAATGGCAACTATTTGGTGTGTTCGCTAAATAGCTTTTTAAATTCAGGATTTCTATTTAATAGCCTGGCTTCTTCTTGGCACCATTCGGAGTAATCGTTCGGCTTTGATATTTCCTCTAAAAAGTCATCCCATTTTACAAAGCGAGTATCTTTAACTTCATCAGGGTTCGGACTAAACATGTAATCTCCAAATGCCACCATAACCGGGCATATTTCATTTTCTACCACGCCCTTATGTTCGTAGCGATATCTGTAATTAGGCAAAACGAGTATTATTTCGTCTAATTTAATTTGCATACCCAGCTCGAAGTCTGCTCGTCTTCTGGCAGCTTCCTGAGGCGTTTCACCGTCTGCAGGGTGCCCGCATACAGAATTGCTCCAAACACTAGGCCAGGTTATTTTACTATCCGAGCGTTGTTGCAAAAGTAGCTCGCCCTTGTTGTTAAAAATAAACATCGAGAAACCGCGATGCAAGGGAGTGTCTCCGGTGTGCACCTGGTATTTGTCTTCTAGTCCAAGCTTATTGTTGTTTTCGTCTACTAATACAACCTGTTCTTTCATAGCTCAATTCTAACCCATAATCAGGCCAAATAACACAAAGCCAAGGATTAAGGCTCCAAAAAGCCTTCTAAACAAATTAACTCCCCAGAATATCTCGAGCACCGCCCAGACTATAATCGAGGCAGTAAAGATAAT
>JBIIKB010000077.1:0-3075 GCA_044233405.1 Candidatus Saccharimonadia bacterium
CTTCATAATTTCAATTTCTTCGCGACGTGTAAAGATAGCCATTCTAATCGTATTAAAAATAATCAAAAGCGCGATTACTAAAAAGACTATGCTCAGAATTGCGCCAACCCTTGTTACGCCATTACTTATTTTAATTACGTTCTCAATTACACCCTTGCGGTTGTCGTCACGGCTATCGTAGCTAGTTTCGGTTATGATAACGGCCTCTGGGAGTTCGCGGATTTGCCTGTTGATGCCTCCGATATCATCTAATTTTTCTAGCTTTACTTCCAAAGATGCTGGCAGTGGATTGCCAATTTCTGTAGCTGATTTGGCCAATTTTTTTCCTTCTTCGCTACTATTTTCTAAACGCTTTAATGCATCTGCTTTTGAAACAAATTCTACAGATTCAACTCCGCCTGTCTGCAAAACTTTATTTTGAAGACCTTTTATCTGTTCTTCTTTAGCATCGTCAGAAATAAAGACAGTCAAGTCAATTTTTTGCTGAACTTCATTAAGCTGAGATCTCACAAAAAATATAGAAAAAGCAAAAAAGGTCATAATTAACAGCGTTACTGCCATTATTGCGGTTGCGGCCGTACTTAACCAAGCATTTCTGAAAGTATTGCGAAAACCACTTTTAAATACCCTCCAAATCGTAATCATAGACTGTATTTTCCAACCTTTTCGTCTTTAACCACTCGGCCTCTGTTGATTGTAATAACGCGCTTCTTTAATGCATCGACAATTTCTTTATTGTGGGTGGTAAGTACAACTGTAGTGCCAAAACGGTTAATCTTCAAAAGAAGTTCAATAATATCCCAAGAATTCTTAGGGTCTAAATTGCCTGTCGGCTCATCGGCGATAAGTATTTTTGGATTTCTAACCAGAGCTCTAGCAATCGCAGTTCTTTGGCGCTCTCCCCCCGAAATTTCTCCTGGGTAGTGATGAGCCTTTTCACTCAATCCAACTAGCTGTAAAATTTTGGGAACAGCTCTTTTAATTTCGGCGTTTTTAACCCCCGAAACCTCTAATGCAAAGGCGACATTTTCGTATACTGTGAGATTTGGTAGTAATTTAAAATCTTGAAATACCACACCAATTTTACGGCGCAGATGAGGAATATTAGACTTATCAATTGTGTCGTAGTCGATACTGCCGACAATTATTTTGCCCGAAGTTGGAACTTCTTCCTTGATAAGTAATCGGATTAGTGTACTTTTGCCAGCACCCGAGGCTCCAACCACAGTTACGAACTCCTTTGGTTGAATGTGCAGTGAGGCGCCTGAAAGCGCCACCGTCTTGTTTGGGTAAATAACGGTAACTCGGTCGAGTAAAATCATATAATAACTATCTTAACAAAATTTATTAAAAACATAAAGCTAATCCTTACCAACTTGTGAGCTTAATTAGGCTTCTATAATTGGCTCCAAATCACCATCAAGCACACCCTGAGTGTCACTTGTCTCAAAGCCGCTACGGTTATCTTTTACTTTTTGATACGGGTGAAGTACATAGGATCTTATCTGACTGCCCCAATCAGCCGACTTGGTAGCCTTAAGCTTGCTGACATCACCCTGGTGCTGTTCTCTGGCCAATTCAGCCAGTCTACTAACTAAAATATTCATGGCTCTCTGTTTATTTTTAAGCTGACTACGCTCGCTCTGAATAGAAACCACAGTTCCAGTTGGTAAATGGGTTACTCTAACTGCGCTATCGGTTGTATTTACACTTTGTCCGCCCTTACCGCTACTTCGATAGGTATCAATCTTTAAATCTTTTTCATCGATATTAAACTTTGCTTGTTCAATTTCTGGAATTACATCAACCAGTGCAAAAGAAGTCTGGCGTAAATTATCAGAATTGAATGGGCTTAATCTTACTAGTCTGTGGACTCCCTTTTCAGATTTCAGCTTTCCATACGCAAAAGGCCCGCTGATTCTTAATGTAGCACTTTTTATTCCAGCTTCTTCGGAAGGACTTTCCTCTAAAATCTCAGCTGACAAATCAGCCTTTTCGGCAAACCTTAAATACATCCGCATTAGCATTTCCGTCCAATCAGCTGCATCTGTACCTCCAACACCAGCCGATAACTGCAATATTGCTGGGGATTTATCGTACTCACCATTTAGCTTAACTGCTACCAACATTGTGCCTGTGCGATTAATTAGCTCTTCTATTGTATTTTTATAATCATTATTATCAGGCTCTAATTCAATAAGCTCTAGCGTGGTCGAAAGGTCTTCTTTTAAGCTATTCCATGAATTTATATAAGATTTAAGAACCGAAGCCTCTTTTGTTACTTGCTCTGCTCTTTCTTGATTATTCCACAAGTCTGGGCTTGCCATTTCCTTCTCAAGCTCAGTAAGCTTTGTTGCGTCTGCTTCGATATTTAGCTTTTTTATTGCATCCTCTACCTCATTTAGGCAGGTGGTTAGCTTTTCGATATTGTTTTTCATAATGTCTATTATATAACTTATTTTCCTATAAAAGAAAAAGACCCCGTATGGGGTCTAATTCTTAATTTTATTTATATTAGCGGTTTGACTTTTTCTTAAGAGTTTCGGCTACAGCCTTTTTACTCTGTCGGTACTTAATTGCACCAATAGCCATCGCACTAGAACCAATTACTCCTAATAGTCCAGCTTCAACACCTGTTTGAGGCAAAGTAGCGCTCACAGGGGTAGAAGGAACAACAGATGGAGTTGGGGCTGGAGGAGTTGGAGGAGTTGGAGGAGTTGGAGGTGTAGCACAGTTAGCGTCCTTTTTAGTAGTTACGCTAGCAGTGTCATTAACCTTAGCTACTCCAGTAGCTTCAGCTTCGGCAGTATTTACCAAAGGCTTCACGCCACATTCCTTAGGTGTAAATGGTGTTGCAACTGTAGTTCTAAAACGGAAAAATCCGTTCGAACCAGGTAATACATTACCTACACCTACGCCACCCTTGAACAATCCGTCATCAGCAACCGGGCTACCGTTAGGGTTGTTGCCGTCAAAGAATGTTACCGATCCAGGAACCAGCTTAAGATTTGCTGGCAAACTGTCTCTAACTACAGCGTTAGTAGCAGTAGCAGTACCGGTGTTCTTATATTCGAT
>JBIIKB010000101.1:0-7207 GCA_044233405.1 Candidatus Saccharimonadia bacterium
CACTGAAGAGTTAAAGTCGATTGAGTCAGCTACCCAACCAGGATTGGTGTTATCGGCAACGATATAACCAAAACTTCTAAGTTGAGTTGAAGTGGCAGTTGGCAAAAATACTTGTAAACGAGTATTTCTGGCAACGCCTGGACCATCAAAGTTTGTGCCGTTTAGGCCTGGAGCAGCGCCGTTATGAATATACATTCTAAGGGTTACTTCTTGTCCAGGATTTACAGCAAGCTTATCTTGATACTGTCCGTTTGTTTGTGTTGCGGCGTCAAAAAACGCACGTTCGTCACCATAATATGGTGTGTTTACCCAAGAGTTAAATACTGGGTATTGGAATGCTTCAGATTCTGGGCCAGTATAGGTCTTAGTAGGCCTATTAGCTGGTTCGTATCCGGCAATCGCAGTTATTGGAATTATAATTGCAGCAGCTAACGCAGCGACAAATACACCCAATTTGGCAAAAGATTTAAGTTTCATAGATTCTCCTTTGAAACAGTTAATTAATAAGGATGTTTCTTAAAAACGATGGCTATTTAGTTCTCAAAGATCAAAAGCTAATTACGGTAATGAATAATACCACTTTTGGTTATATTTGTCAATACTTTTAAGCATTAGCTTTTAGCAGGGCTGCAACCCTGAACTCAATAAGCAAATTACTTACTAGGTTCAAGTTTGAAGTTTGGGCTTGTGCCCGGGGGATTTCTCCCCCAGGCCAAGCTAGGTAAAAGCCTCACATCAGCCCGGAATCATTCCCGGGTTAAGGTTTTGGCTTGGTGGCGGCGGTGCCGTCGTCGGTGGCACGGTGACCACCGATGTCGGTGTTGGCGCCGGCGCCACCCAAGTCGGGGGCGGCGGATCCTCCGGAGAGTATCCGTCGTTACCCCTGTTAATGGCTCCTCCCTTGCCGGGCTCTCCACCAGCGCCAGGCTGGACCGTACAACGCACGCCGGCGTTGTCGATGCAGGGCGGTGGGGTGGCCGGTGCCGGCCCCTTGCAGACCCGAGGGTCGCAAGTGGTCGGCGGGTTGGGCCGAGGCCCAGGGCCAGGACCGGGCGTAGGTGTTGGTGTGTCGCCAGAAGGCGTCACGCTCCCACCAGGTGCCGGAGGTCCAGGCCTGTCAACAACATCTTGATAGATGGTCGGTACCGGAGTGTCGACCATGTAAAGAGTCTGATACGACTCTGTCATGTCGACAACCTCAACCTTGACGGCGGTTGCTTCACGCTCCTCCAGAGCGAGCACGTTAAGTGCCCACGCTTCGGGATTGTTGGCAAGTCCTTCCGTCTGAAAGAGCCTCTCTTCCGGGCTGGTGTAGTTCCGGGCCTGGTACTGCCGATGCGCGACAGTCAGGGCTGGATCCACACAGCGTCGGTAGTGGAGCTGCTCCAGTACAAGATCGATGTTTCCATCACCAACTGCTGGGCCGAAGTGGTTCACCTCGGGAGGGAGATCCTTCCGGAAGTAGTGAACCGGCCCAGGGCATGACGTTGAAGGGATGGTTGTAGTCGGGTTTCCGCCGGCTGGCGGGTCATCAACAATGACCTTCCCTGCTCCAACGAGCATGAACAATAGCAGTAGGGTGCACAGACCCCCTGCCAGTCGCTTGCCATTGACGTGAGCCATTCAGCTCACCTCCTCTCCCGGTTTGGGATAAGGTGTGCTATTTCGCGGATTGCGGGCTAACACATGTGGTACCCAATCGATAGTGACGGCTTATCGATCAACAGCCCCCAGGAGCTTCCCCTGAGAATTACGGTCAGTTTTTTATGAGGTTGACATGCCTCTAAGAACGTCTAGACGTCGACTCGATCCTGCTGAGTAGTAGCCGTGGAGGGCTGCTGGTTCTCAGCGGGCTGCTCCTTCATGACCCACACGTGGCGGGCCTGAATTTGCAGGCCAAGTCGAAGCTTCTCAAAGCTGGCCATCACGAAGAACGCCGCAGCGCCAACGATAAGGCTAGCCCAGAAGTCCTTGTTGAAGTTCCAGTCCTGAGCGATCCACGCATTGAGCGCGAATGCGGTCAACAGGAAAGCCACTGCACCAACGATGAAAGCCTCCACCCAGGGGGTGTCGAACTTTGCATCGGTCGAGTGAGCAACCTCAACGCCGGAATTCTGGAAATCGATCTTCATCGCATCCGACTGCTCGAGGGCTCGGATTCGATCACCATGACCAGCCACCTCCAGGTAGAGGTTTTTGGTTGAGGTATCGAGTCTCGCAAGCTCGCTGAGCACGGCCTTACTGGCACCGTACTCCGAGAAGTCACCCTCGATCTTCTGAAGCTTGCGCTCCAGCTGAGCTGCACGCTTGTTGGCGAGGGATGTACCCCGGCCGACACGCTTCAGCTCATCGATCAGGTAAGTGATCTCTTTGATACGGGCTCGCGCCTCGTCTCGACTAGCAAAAAGGTCTGTGTTGACCTTCTGCTGAGTTGATACAAAGTCCGCAAGATTGTCATCATTGTTTGGCATCACGCCTCCAGGTTGTTAGGGTGCACTGACTGACGACGGGCGTCGCCAGATTAATGCATCCTGGTTAAAAACTATCTTCGCTGCATTTACAGCGAAGTTAGCCCTAATTTATTTATGTTCAGTATCCAAACTTATGCATTGCTTCAAAATATGAACCAAGGCTTTCGTTAGTCTCTGAATCAGCCAATTTCTTGGCCTCGAGTGCCAGCGAAAGTTCTTCAGCGAGATCTAGAAGCTTTTCATCTAGATCATTTTCGCTGATTCCCGAATTAATTAGTTCATCTACTTCCTCAAAGAAGACTCTTTCTACAGACTCTTCATCGATATCGGTAAAGCTTTCGGGCTCTTGAATTGGTGCGAGTTTGCCCTTGCTGGGTCGAAGATCAGATCTCTGTTTTGAAAAATCTGCGTTCTTTCTGTTTTGGTTTACTTTGTACCACCATTCAGCTTCAGAATCACCAAAAAGCTTGAATCGCAGCTTAAACCATACCTCTCTCAAACTACGCACGGCTTCTCCTTTAAAGTTCATTCCCGCGAAAGCAGAAATCAGATGTGATATTACTACATTATAAGCATTTTGTCAAGTGTTTTTACTTATGCTTAACTAGATTGTTAGTACCAACTTTGCATTATCGGTATTTCTTAAGTTAATAACAATTTTGTCATCAGCTTGCAGTTCGCGCTTTTTTTGCGCTTCTGGCTCGGTTTGTTTGATAATTCCTAGGTTGTCTGCATGAACTGGGAGACTATGATATCGCTCCGAGGAATTAGCTTCTACTTCTGGCTTATCAACCAAGCTTTTGTCTATAGATTTGCCCTGTTCGTTTACAACTGAGTCATAAGCAGCATATTTTCTAGCAGAAATGTCCATTTTTCTTATTGTCGAGTCTTTTTTTGGTCTGCCTCTTCTTTTTTTTGCAAATAAGGAAGATGGACTTGATAAATCATTTACTTTTAGCGGTATATTTGCTGACATAACCCTCCTTTAAAGCTTTGTTCACTCTATTTTACAATAAATGATTAGAGTATCAAAACTACTTACGCTTCTTTTTCTTCTTTGATTTTTTACGTATTGGCTTAAGCGAAGGCTTTGCGGATACTTTTCGAGTTTTTACGGTAGTTTCCCTGGACTGCTTCTTGATTGATTGCTCCATTGCTGTATTTGCCCTTTCGGCCCCTTCGGTAAGTTCTGTCTCGGTTTCAATTGCCTGAGGTTGCTCGCGCACATCAACCTTTAATATGGTGTTAACGATTTCGGAACGTATCGAAACTTGCAGCCGATTAAACATCCCAAAGGCTTCAGCCTTATACTCCACAAGTGGATCGCGCTGACCATAGCCCCTAAGTCCGATACCGTCTCTTAGATGGTCCATATTTTCTAGGTGCGCCAACCAGGCGCTATCGATAGTCTTTAAGCAAACCATTTTATAAACCACATTCATGACATCGCCCAAGGTCTTTTCGCGATCATTAAGTGCGGCTTTTACCTTGTCCATAATATTTTCAGTAATAAGCTCGGGCACCTTGGTTGTGATTTTGTCGGCCCACTCCTTAGGTAGTGGCAAAATTGTGTCTATAGCTTCCTGCAGCTCTTTCAGATTAACTGCACCCGTTCTGGCATCGGTGTTGGCCATAACTACAGAGGCTATTTCTTCTTTAAACATGTCCTCGACCTCTGATCTAAGCTCAACTCCCTCTAAATACTTGCGTCTTTTTGCATAAATTACTTCTCGTTGTGAATTCATTACATCGTCATATTCGACTAAGTGCTTTCGAATATCGAAATTGTGTCCTTCTACCCGCTTTTGCGCGTTTTCGAGCGAACGAGAAATAACTTGATTCTCGATTGGAACATCATCCGGGATATTCAAGCTGGCCATTAAAGATCCAATCCTGTCACCACCAAAAATACGCATCAAATCATCTTCAACACTCACAAAAAACTGACTTGAACCTGGATCGCCTTGTCGCCCTGCACGACCCCTAAGCTGATTATCGATACGTCTTGATTCGTGCCTCTCGGTACCAATCACATGAAGGCCTCCTAGATCTTTGACGCCCTCACCAAGCACAATATCTGTTCCACGACCCGCGATGTTGGTTGCCAATGTTACGGCCGATTTCTGACCAGCAAGCGCAATAATTTCTGCCTCACGCTCATTGTTTTTGGCATTTAGAGTTTCGTGCTTAACGCCAGCTTTAGTTAGTAGGGCACTTAACATTTCATTTTTCTCTATACTGGCGCTACCTAGAAGCACTGGCTGCCCTTTTGATATTCGATCTTTTACTTCTTCAGCAACTGCATTAAATTTAGCAATTTCAGATTTGTAGATTCGATCCTTAAGGTCTTTTCTTACCATTGGCCTGTGGGTAGGTATACGAGTAACCTCTAACTTATATATTTTTGCAAATTCCTCGGCTTCGGTCTGGGCTGTACCGGTCATACCCGAAAGCTTATTGTAAAGTCTGAAATAGTTTTGGAATGTAATTGTAGCTAAAGTCTGAGATTCAGACTGCACGATTACTCCTTCTTTGGCCTCAATCGCCTGGTGCAATCCTTCAGAATAACGGCGTCCAGCAAGCATTCGGCCGGTAAACTCATCGACAATTACAATCTCGCCTTCGCTGACAACATAATCCTTATCGCGCACGAATAGAGCCTCGGCCTTTAAGCTTTGTTCTATATGATGAACGTCTTCGATACTTTCAGCGGAATATACATTTTCAACCCCTAACGACTTTTCTATTTTAGATATGCCCTCTGGCGTAATTTTGACTGCCTTATCTTTTTCATCTACCTTATAGTCTTCGTCGCGCTTAAGTTGACGCGCCAATTTTGCAAAAATCTGATATCTTTCAGTGCTCTTGCCTGCTGGCTGAGAAATAATCAAAGGAGTTCTGGCTTCATCAATTAAAATTGAATCGACTTCATCTACAATTGCGTAATTTAGTTTTCTTTGAGCACAGTCGGATAAATCTCCAACCATATTGTCTCTTAGGTAATCAAAGCCAAATTCGTTGTTGGTTCCATATGTTATATCTGCACTATAAGCTTCTTTTTTAGATACGGGCCGAAGATGTCTTAGTCTTTCATCGTGGTGTGAATCGTCGCTATATTCTGGATCATACATAAAAGAGCCTTGTGGCAACACTACAGATGAGCTCATACCCAAAAAGTGGTATATTTGACCCATCCAGCCAACACCAATTCTTGCTAAATAATCATTGACGGTAACAAGATGAACTCCCTTGCCAGTTAAAGCGTTAAGATATAAAGGTAGGGTCGCAACTAAGGTTTTACCTTCACCAGTGCGCATTTCGGCAATTTTACCTTCATGCAAAACGATTCCACCAATCAGCTGGACATCGAAATGGCGCTGGTTTAATTTTCGCTTCGAAGCTTCACGGACTACCGCAAAGGCTTCGGGCAAAATGTCGTCTAAGGTTTCTTTTTTAGCTAAACGTTGCTTAAACTCATCAGTCTTTGCTGAAAGCTGTTTATCAGTTAAAGCCTTAATCCCCTCTTCGAGAGAATTAATCTTTTCTACTATTAGTCGGTCTTTTTTGATTTCCCGCTCATTGGGGTCACCAAATATTTTACTTAAAAATGACATAGGCTATATTATACAGGAGTAATCAGATTATCGCGAAGTAAATTTTTCCCAGGCACGCTTAATATTAATTCGCTTTGGCTGATGCTTTTCTTTGTACTTGCGAATTTGCATCTTTAGCTTTTGCTCGACAATATCAACTGCTGAATGCGGGTTAATTGTAGCGGTTTCAGCGATTAAGTCGGGTCCCTGAACGCGAAGTATTGCAGTTACTTTGTATTTATTATCTTCTTTTCCAGATGGGTCTTTAAAAATCTCAACAGTCATTCCCTGATTGTTATGGCCTCTGGGCAAATACTTGTCTAGGCCACCCAATTTCTTTTCTACATACTTTTGAAGTTCGTTATCAATTTCGTATTTTCTGCCAGTAAGATGTATTTTGATCATTTAAACCTCCTTTAGTTATTACAATTCATCCGCCCCATAATGCTTCGCCAGGGCTTTTGGCAAAACAACCTTACCATCCTTAGTTTGATGATTTTCTAAAATTGCAATCGGCGCTCGACTAGACACGACGCCAGTGCCGTTGAGAGTATGAACATATTCAAGCTTACCTTCAGAGTTTCTAAATTTTATATTTAGATTTCTGGCTTGATAATCGGTACAATTACTACAGCTTGTTATCTCGCGGTACTCCTTATCTACAGGCGAGTGATACTCTAGATCGTACTTCTCGAATGCCGGTGCGCTCATATCTCCAGAGGCAGTGCGGGTAATTCGATAAGGAATTTCTAATGCTTCGTGTATTTTCTTTTCTACATCTAAGATTTTTTGGAGCATTTCGGCACTCTCGCTAGGTTTGCAAAATATATACATCTCTAGCTTTTCGAATTGATGAGTCCTATACAGGCCTTTGTTAAATTTTCCGTATGTTCCAGCCTCGAGACGATAGCATGGGCTTGTTGAAGCGTACATGACCGGCTTTTTTAATTCCATAACTTCATTGCTGTGTAGAGCAGTAATTGGCATCTCGGAAGTAGCAATCATCACTAGATCCTGAGCTTGGTCTATATAATTTTGATTTTCTTCTCCTTTTGGCATATAGCCAGTACCTTTTGCAACTTCAAGATTTACCATATGAGGAACCGATAGCAGTTCGAAGCCTTCTGCTTCAATAATATCTTG
>JBIIKB010000090.1:0-2592 GCA_044233405.1 Candidatus Saccharimonadia bacterium
TATCCTATTTTTTGAGCCGTCTTTTAGGTCTTTTCAGAGATAGACTACTGGCCACCAATTTTGGTGTAAGTGCTCAAACCGATGCTTATACAGCGGCTTTTAGAATTCCAGATTTTCTATTTACTTTAATAGTGTCTGGGGCTTTTGCAGTTTCATTTATCCCTGTCTTTATTGGCTACATGGAAAAGAAAAAGCAAGATGAGGCTTGGGAAGTTGCCAATTCTATACTCAATATCTTACTGCTAGTTGTAGGGGTAGCCTGTGTACTATCTTTTATTTTTGCGGAACCTTTAGTTAAGTTATTGGCTCCAGGGTTTGATCAATACAGAAACCAGTTAACAGTTAATATAACTAGAATCTTGCTTGTAACACCAATATTCTTTGTCTTATCGAGCGTCTTTGGGGCTATACAGCAATCATTCAATAGGTTTTTAGTTTATGCGATGGCGAGCCTCTTTTATAACATAGGAATAATTATTGGAATATTGTTTTTTAGCAAATTTTTTGCGGCAAATGCAATTTATGGTGTTGCACTTGGTGTAGTAGTTGGAACAGCCCTCCAGGCTATCTTGCAATTATTTGGAATAATCGGCTTAGGCTTTAAATATAAACCTAGCTTTAAATGGCGAAATACAGGAGTTACTCGAATAATTAAACTTATGATTCCTCGCTCAATTGACCTGACTGTCGACCAGATTAATTGGATAATTCAGTCTGCTATTGCATCAAGCCTCGCTTCTGGAAGCTTATCTTCATATTATTATGCAAACAACTTAAAGAATGTTCCTGTTGGCCTGTTTGGTGCCGCAATGAGTACAGCCTTTTTCCCCAATTTGGTTAGGGCTGCAAAAAGTAAAGATAAATCAAAATTGCCGGCCGCCATAGTTAGAGATGTAAGTTTGTTGATGTTTTTAGTGATACCTTCTGCATTTATAGCTATTGTAATGAGAGGCTATATCGTTAGGATTCTATTTGGATTTGGCGATCAGGCTACCGCCGATACGCTTGGCTTTCTGGCGGGTTCAATTGTAGCTCAAAGTATGCTCTTTATGGTTGCAAGAATTTTCTATTCTCTCGAGGACACAAAGACACCTCTGATAATTAGTACCCTTACAATTATATTAAATGTCGCATTAAGCATACCGCTCTCAAGGATTTACGGAGTGGCAGGATTAGGATTGGCACTTTCAATATCTGGTCTTTTAGAAATAATCGTTTTATTTGTCCTGCTTAAAAGAAAGATGGGCGATTTTGGTGTTAGATCGATTATTGTTTCAGCTACTAAAATAACCACAGCATCATTAGCAATGGCTGGTGTTATGTATGCCTCAGTCAGATATTGGTTCCCCCTTTATAAGGATCAAGTTGGATTTACTCAATTAGCGCCAAAATTTGTATTTATATGTTTGGTCGGCATAGTAATTTACTACGTCGCTAGTAAGTATTTAAGAGTACCTGAAATAGTTACAGTTACTAAGATTGTAAAAAGAAGCATAAATAAGGTGGTCCATCGTGGATAATATACGTAACTTTTGTATTATTGCCCACATTGACCACGGCAAAAGTACTTTGGCCGATAGAATGCTTGAAATAACTGGCACGGTACAAAAGCGCGATATGAAGGCCCAATTATTGGACCAGATGGATCTAGAGCGCGAAAAGGGAATTACTATTAAGCTTCAGCCGGTTCGAATGCAATGGAAGGACCATGAACTTAACCTTATCGATACGCCTGGACATGTTGACTTTACCTATGAGGTAAGTCGAAGCTTGCAGGCCTGTGAAGGCGCAATATTAATAGTCGATGCATCCCAGGGAATCCAGGCTCAAACCTTGGCTAATGTTTATTTGGCAATAGAAGCAAATCTTACAATTATTCCTGTAATAAACAAAATTGATCTGCCAGCCGCTGAGCCGGACAAGGTTGCGGATGAAATCTCGAGTCTTCTTGGCTGTGGTCCAGAAGAGATTATTCGCATTTCCGCCAAAGAAGGTACAGATGTCGAAAAGGTCCTTGATAAAGTCGTAGAGATGGTACCATCGCCAACCGGAAAAGTTGAAGCTCCATTAAGGGCCTTGGTGTTTGATTCGGTTTACGATGAGTACCGTGGAGTAATTTTGTATGTTCGAATAACTGATGGTAGCTTAAAGAAAAATGAAGCTTTGACAATGTTTGCATCACAAAAAGATACGATTGCATTGGAGTGTGGGCACTTTAACCCAACAATGTCGGCTGATGAGGATCTAACTTGTGGCCAAATTGGTTATATCGTAACCAACTTTAAAACCACTGCCGATGCCCGTGTGGGTGACACTGTAATATCTAAATCTAGCCCAGCAGGTGAGGCATTGCCGGGGTATAAGAAAGTTCGCCCATATGTTTATGCTGGATTCTATCCAACTAGCTCTGAAGATTATCAGAATCTAAAAGATGCGCTAGAAAAGTTGACCCTCAATGATTCAGCACTAGAATACGATCCTGAAAGCTCAGTAGTGCTTGGATTTGGATTCAGAGTTGGCTTTTTGGGGCTACTGCACTTAGAAATTATCAAAGAGCGCTTGGAGCGCGAGTATAATTTGAGCTTAGTGGTG
>JBIIKB010000014.1:0-8997 GCA_044233405.1 Candidatus Saccharimonadia bacterium
TTAATGACTTTACTATTTTGGTTGCAGCAACAGTGGCGTTAGTAGTTGTAGGCACGATATTTTCGGCAGCATTTCGGCCCTCTCTCAAATCTTTACTGGGTCCATCCTGTAAAGATTGTGAGGCTGTGTAAGCATGCACTGTTGTCATCAACGACTTTTCAATTCCAAATTCATTTTCAACTATGTAGGCAATTGGTGTTATGCAGTTTGTGGTACAAGATTGGTTGGAAATTACCTGCTCATCAGCTATTTGCTCATCATTAACTCCAATTAAGAAATTGCCTGCCTTAGGATTATTTTCTTCATTCTTTATTGCGGCAGAAACTACAACTCTTTTTGCACCAGCTTTTATGTGCAGTTGCGCATCTTCGGCCTTCGTAAAAAAACCAGTCGACTCAATAACAACATCAATCTTCATCTTATCCCAAGGAAGCTTGCTAGGGTCCTTTTCTGCTAATACCCGGATTGTTTTTCCATCGACTATTAATGAATCATCGGTACTTTTAACATCTTTATGATAAGTTCCGTAATTACTATCATGCTTTAATAAATAAGCCAGAGTCTTTGTGTCAGTTAAGTCGTTTATTGCGACCACATCCAGTTCAGGATTAGCAAAGGCAATTTTAAAAGCACTTCTACCTATTCTGCCAAAGCCATTTATCGCAACCTTTGTCATGCGCACTCCTTGATTCTTATGGTTATATTATAACAGCAATGGAGCCAAAATTTTTAATATTTTTTAATTTTTTGGAGAGTGTTTTGCGTTTGATAACATGTCAACACTTCTGTTTCTAGGCTGTTGTTGGTTTTTTTGAATTATGGGCTGATTGTCTATTGGGGCTTGGTTAAATTCTGATGGACTGGTTATTTTTGCATTTACGTATTTGCTGTGTTTATCGCGCCTGTTGTGATGATGCCGAATTGTGAAAAATAAAATTAATGTTGGCACAAAAATAAACAATATTGAAAAGCCAATGATTATTAAGTAAAGACTAGGATCAGTAGCTTCTTTGCCTTTCGATTTAGCATCTTGTGCTCTGGCAATAAAGTTATCAACCAATCTGTTCTGGGGATATTCTTGCTTGATTTTCTGAAAGTCACTCAGGGCCGAAGTGTAGTAGGCACTATTAAACTTTGACAGCCCTTGCTCCCAAAGTTTTTGATTACCCGTGCTTTCACTAGGCACTTTTATACCATTTTTAATGAGCAAATCTTTAATATCCTGAATATCTCGCATGTAGTTTATTTTGCTGGCCCCCAATGATCCGTCCGAAGTTATATATGTTGCCAAGCCAACTACCTCACCATCAGAGTTATACGCAGGACCTCCCGAATTTCCTTTTGCGATAGATACGTCGGTCTGAATTAGCTTATTATTTGTGCCATTAGCGTTTCTAATTGAGCTTACTGTGCCTTGAGTTGTTGTAGGCAAACTCTGATTTTTGCTTACCAATTCATTTTCGGCTGAACCAGGAAATCCAAGAACTGTGAGCTTACTTCCCTGGGTGACATTTAATAAAGAGCCGAGCCTATTAAATGGATAGTTTGTGCCCCTGTCGAGCTTTAATATCGCCACGTCAGAACCATTAAAACCCTCTTTGCTGACATTTTCGTAAGGGTCATAATTTATATCGACCAATCTAGCTTTTATAACATTGTCGTTGAATCCAAAATTTTTGATATTACCTAAATCAAAAGAAACCACCTCATCGGAAAGCTGAACAGCATACACACTCTCTGCGCTATTTTCTTTTACTTCTGTCTTTTCTAAAGCACTATCACTTAAAGAACCTTTTATTGCAGCAAGCGCGTCCTTGTCTCCTGATACTGCTTTATTATAAAAGTCACTTTCAGTAGATTTGCTTATTAAGCCTGCCTTGTTTAGAAAACTCAAATAGCTTTTTATGATTGGTAAATTTCCAAGATCAATGCTGGTAGATAGCACTTCTCCAACAGAGCTTTTTACCACGTGTCCATTGGTCGCAATATAACCTTCAGGGCTGACAATAAATCCAGAGCCATACCCCGCCGAACATCCACCCGAGAAATTTTCTACGGCACTATCTAGTTTTAGATTAAAGTTTGGACAATAAGCAGTCGCAATTCTGACTACTGCTGGCTCATTTTTTGCCACCAACTGACTATCATCAGCCTTTTGATTGTAGTTAGTGCTCGAGTTGAATATATTGGCTGCTTCTTGGGCTTTCTTATTATTAGATGCCGATATATATAGGACTATACTTAAAGCGATAACCGCAAGGATAGATAAAAATATAAATATTGCCTCCATTCCCCACAAAAATTTTGAAGGAGGTTTAGGAGCCTTATTAAATTCATTTTTACCTTCATAGTCTGAAGGTCTTTGATTAAGCATAATGTTTATGCTTATTTTATCACACTACTTCTTGTGTTTGCTGTGTGGTTTACAGGTATTATTTGAGCAATCCGCCCCCTCTAAAAGCATAATTATATCTTCTTTATCGTGAGCCCCGCATAAAGCCTGTTTGGTTTCTGTATTTACAAATGCCGGAACCCCAGGTAGTCCTCCGCAAGCTTCTCCGATAATATCATTGTATTCTTCCATTTTTCGGGCGTTTTCTTCGTTATTCCAGACTTCTAGTTTTTCAATCTTTGCACCAGTTTCTTTTTCAAGCTCTTCAATAACCGGCTTCATTGCTATACAATGTGGGCAAGTCTCACCATAAAATTCTATTACATGACCATATTTTTTTGCCATTTACCCTCCTTGGCGTTAGTTATGATACTAGTATAGTATTTTAAAAAATAATTACAATTACTGTGCAAGTGCTTTATCTATAGCTTGCTCGATAGAGCTTGATCCGCTCTTGGTGTCTACCTGAACGCCATTTACAAAAAAGCTTGGCGTGCCCTCTAGTTTGAAGGCGTCACCCAGTGCAGCCTGATTGTTAATAATATCTATAACCTTTTGGCTTGCGTAATCTTGCTTATATTGATCCACATTTATTCCTATTTCTTTCGCATAACTTTCAAACTTGCCCTTTGGATCTTTTAGTTTTTCCCATTCTTTTTGTCTCTCATAAAGGATATCATGTATCTGCCAGAACTTACCCTGCAAGGCTGATGCTTCGGCTGCTTGTGCTGCAGACTGGGCATTGTCATGTATTTGAGGCAGTGGATAGTTTAAAAATACAAATTTAATCTTCCCATCGTATTTAGGAAGAATGTTTTCTTTTAAGACTTTATGGTACTGAGCGCAAGCTGGGCACTGGTAATCCCCAAACTCACTTAAAGTTACTTTGGCATCTTCGGGCCCCTGGAAGTTACCCTGGCTTAGTTTTGCTACATCTGCTTCAACCTTAGGCCGATTAGTATTTGTGGTATTAACGCTACTTTCCGGACGCGAGAGGGCATAAACAACAAAGCCTATGACAGCCACTATTAGAGTGATAATTATTATTTTGGGTAAATTCTTTTTCATAATATATCTATTCTACCAACTATTTATATAAGCTAAAAGCATAAGCTTTTGTGACACTTATGCTTCTAAAATTTTGAATTAGTTTAATTTCGCTTTAACTTCAACGAAAGTTTCAACCTTACGGGTTTTTGGGTCAAACTTTTTCATTTCAAGCTTATCTGGTGTGTTTAGCGTATTTTTTACAGTAAAATACCGGCTACCTGTAGCCTTGTTCTTCAACACAACTAATTGTCGTTTGGTATTCTTTGCCATAATGAGTATGAATTATATCTTATAATCGACTATTTTTCAAGCTTATTTGAAGCTATCTCTACCCAATTTTTATCTTCATGATCCTTTTTATACAAACATACCCTATCGAAAGTATAGTTTTTATCAAAAACCAACCCCTTTAGCTCACTGATAAGTCTCTGAGCATTTTCGGAATCTAGACGGTTTACCAAGGTTAAATGAGGATGATATGGCCAAATATCTGCAATGTCTTGCAATATCTTGGCGGCTTGAGGCTGATACAATTCTTTAATCTTTTCAAAATCTTTATGTCTTACTGGTTCAGAATAAACTGCATTATTTGAATGGTTCATGAAAGCTTCAAAATTTTTAAAGTTAACAGAAAAATCCCTATAGCCCGAGACTTTTTTAAATTCTTTAATAGCATCGTCAATAGGTATTTTAAATTCACTGGGCCTGTAGAGTGTGATATGCGGGCCTAGAGTTATTTTCCAGCGTGGTGCAAAATCTTTGTATTTATCGCGCAGCTTAATAAATTCTTCAGATTCCGATTCTTTAAGAGGCAAAGCAATAAGATATCGCATTACAAGTCAACTTCAACCGAAACAGGACAATGATCACTACCCATTTGCTCTGGATGAATTTCGGCAGCTTTAATCTTTGGCTTCAATGACTTACTGGCAAGCCAATAATCAATGCGCCAACCAACATTATTTGCCCTAGCATTACCCCAGTGCGTCCACCATGTGTAGTAGCCATTTCCTTTTTTAAAAATACGTAGCGTGTCTAAAAACCCAGCCTTTACAAAATTATCTAATCCCTCGCGTTCTTCAGTGGTATAGCCCTTTTTGCCTTCGTTTGGCTTAGGCCTGGCTAGGTCATCGGGTGTATGCGCGACATTTAAATCCCCACAAGCCAATACCGGCTTTTTCTTTTGAAGCAATTTGCAGTAATCCAAGAATGCTGGGTCCCAATGATCGTGCCTAAGTGGTATTCTGCTTAAATCATCCTTTGCGTTAGGAGTATAAACCGTTACGACGTAGAACTTGTCATATTCAGCAGCTATTACCCGGCCCTCTGTGGAGCTATCGCGATCCTCACTATCAACTAAATGATATTTTTCAGAAATTTTATCAGGAAATCCATATTCAACATTGATAGGTTTAATTTTAGAAAAAATCGCAGTCCCGCTGTAACCCTTCTTTTCAGCTGAGTTCCAGTACTCTTCGTAGCCAGGCAAGTCAATTTCGACCTGATCTTTATGCGCCTTGGTTTCTTGCAAACAAATAATGTCTGGGTTGTAGTTTTTTAAGAACTTTTGAAATTCGCCCTTTTTAAGTACTGCCCGAATTCCATTAACATTCCACGAATATAGCTTTATCATTATTTAATTATAACAAAAATAAACCTTTTTACAGGTTTATTTTGAGAGTTAGGTATTTCGCATAAAAACCACATGCGGACGATCGATTCGTATCGGGTCAAAATTCACCCGAGCGAGAATCGCCCACATGCGCACTTTTATATCGATCAAAACCCTAACCTTTCATTTAGTTTGATTTTTTTGTCGATTGGACAGACATAGTCTTGGCCTGCAAGGCTTCTGCCCGTCTAGCCCACTTTGTTGCCATTTCGTCTAAGATGTCTTCGACAACTTGACGATCGTGCAGCAGATTCCTGTGCATACGACGGAACTGCTTTAAAGCTCTTCGTCTTTTCATATCCTTTCACCTCCTCTCTTAAAAGCGGTGTATTTTTATTATACACCCATTTAAACAAAGGTAAGCAAATTTTGTGACAAAATTGTTATGTTTATAGATTGTCTATCTTGGCAGCCATAATAAAATCATTTTCACTAAGGCCTTTTACAGCATGTGTGTACAACTCCAAATCTACAATATTATAAAAAATATAAATATCTGGGTGGTGCCCCTCATGATTAGCAATATCTGCAACATCGTTTACAAACTTCATTGCCTCTTTAAAGTCTTTGAATTTAAATTTGCGCTTAATACTATGATCTTTTATTACTTCCCACTCAGAGCCTACCTCTTTAATATATTTTTTAATGTCTCCATGTGGCATTGGTGGGGTTCCACCCTCGCAGGCAAAACAAGTACGGCTAGCTAAATCTTTCATGATCCTCCTTATTAATTAAGCTTTGGTTTAAATTATATAGTAAAATAACTCTTATGAATTTAAAAATCCAAGAAAATGTTCCATTAGCCAAGTTAACCACTTTCAAAATTGGCGGCAATGCTAGATACTTTGCTAAAATTAACTCCATTGATGAGCTAGTAGAGGCTTTTGAATGGGTGAAGGACAAGGGCCTGGGTTATTTTATTCTTGGTGGTGGTAGCAATACTATCTTTAGCGATGAAGACTATCTTGGTCTAATTATAAAAATGAATATTATGGGTTTTGAAGTTGTTGATGAGGATGAATCTAGCTCAACTATAAAAGTTGGGGCCGGTGAAGACTGGGATGAAACAGTAAAGAGGACTGTCGATATGAATTTGTCAGGCATGGAAGCACTTTCGGGTGTGCCTGGTAACACCGGAGCCACGCCTGTACAAAATATTGGCGCCTATGGCCAGGAAGTTAAGGATACAATAGATTTTGTTGAGGCTTACGACACAAAGCAAAACAAAGTTACTAAATTAAGCAATGAAGATTGTAATTTTAGCTACAGAGACAGTATATTCAAAAGCTCCGAAAGGGGACGCTACATAATTTGTTTTGTTGCTTTTAGGCTATCTAAAAAAACAGCCAGCATCCCCCAGTATAAAGATGTATTAAATTACTTTAAGAATAGAAATATTTCGACTCCAAATTTAAGAGAAGTTCGCGAAGCAATACTTGAAATTCGTAAAAACAAATTCGTGAATCCATCTATAATGCCTAATGCTGGATCATTTTTTAAAAACCCCACAGTCCCTAAAGAAATTGCTGAAAAAATAATGCTTAAATACCCCGATATCAAGCTATACCCAGAAGACACAAAGATTTTTCCAAACCCCGATGGTACTTATAAATTAGCAGCTGGCTGGCTAATCGATGAGGCCGGATATAAGGGTGTTGAGTTTGAAAAAGTTAGAATAGATCCAAATCATGCATTGGTATTAGAAAACAAAGGCGGAGCCACCCAAAAAGATTTGATGGAATTAGTAGACAAAGTCAAAGCTAAAGTCTTTGAACTGTTTGAGGTCGAACTAGAAATAGAACCTGTAGTGATTTAGGACCAAACTGCGTATAGGGTAGCGCTCATGGCCATAAGTATTAGCACCTGGCCAGATAGATCAATCAGCATAAGTTTGGTGCTGATCTTTTCAAATAAACCTCCAGCAATCACGTAGGTGACTATAAATCCAAGCCAAATCCACCCAGCTACCTTAACGGCTTCAAACATACTTTGGGGGTTAGTAATTATGATAAATCTTTGAAGTACAATTGCAGTTAATACAATCATCACAAGTGCAACAACGTATTTTATTGGCGATCCACCCCTTAACTCTTTATCTTTTATTTTGGCTTCCTTTTGCCACATTTTGCCAAACGCAATTGGTGAATACCAAATTCCTGCAACCACAATTGCAGCAAGGGTTGATAGCAAAATACCTACCCAGTTATCAGTTATTAAATTTAACATAAGCACTCCTTTTTGTTTTAAAAGTTATGCTTATATTATGCACTTAATTTTTTATTTATCAAGTTTTGCTAGGCCAGCTTTGTTTCCAAGGATTCTATCTCATCAATAGAGTGCATAAAACTTTTGAATTTATCGCTTCGACTTATTACTTCTACACAGTTATTTTCTAAAGTCTTTTTACTAACTACAATCTGCACTGGGCAACCAATTAAATCTGCGTCGGCAAATCTCTCACCTGTGCTAGCTGAATCCCTATCATCATAAAGACATTTATCTTCTCCTAATGTTTCATAAACCTTATTGGCAACCTTAATATTTTCTTCATCTGGAAGCGCGACAATATGATACATGTACGGCGCAATGCTTTCAGGCCAAACCAATCCCTTATCATCTGCAAATTTTTCGGTAATAACGCCCATCAATCTTGATATGCCAATACCATAGCTTCCCATCCAAACATTTTTTTGGATATTATCTTCGTCGGAATATTTATAATCCAGGTGCTCGGAAAACTTAGTACTTAGAGGGAATATATTTCCAACTTCACTTGCCATTACTTGCTCTAGCTCATCAAAGTTAACTCCAAGCTTCTTGGCATCTTCAGGCGTAGCCACCTCTTTGTTATAGGCAACTTTATTTTTACGATCCAAATAAATAATATCTTCACCGCTTTCAAGTACAGTTTGGTACTCATGTGAATAATCATCAGTAAAGTCACCGCCAGATGCAAAAGTAATATATGTATCTTGGCCAATTCCTAACCTGTCAAAAATAGCGCCATATCTCTCTTTGGCAAGTTCATAAAATTTATTCAGATCATCCTCACTGGTATGGAAGCTATATAGATCTTTCATTATAAATTCACGGCCACGAAGAAGCCCAGATTTAGCCCTAGCTTCATTTCTGAATTTAGTTTGGATTTGATATATGGCAAATGGAAAATCTTTATAGCTTGTGCGAAAATGCTTTGCAATTGGAGTAATTATTTCTTCGTGAGTGGGATTTAAGATATATTCAGCAGTGCTTTTTTCAAGAGCTTTTTCGTTTGCTGCTCTTGTACTCATTAATATATCTATAGCGTCATGGCGCTTGGTTGCATGCCAGCGCTCGCGGCCCGAAAGTGCTGGCATCAAGAGCTCTTCACCAATCTTGTCCATTTCGTCGCGGACAATCTGTTCGATATTTTTAATAACCTTCATTCCTAATGGCAAAAAAGCATAAACGCCAGCCATTTCTTGGTAAATATATCCAGCCCTAGTTAGCAATTGAGCGTTAACAGATTCAATTTGGCTAGAGATATTTTTACTTGTTTTGGTAAATAGTTTAGATAGTTTCATATCTATTAGTATCGTGTAAATAATCTAATGTTGCAAGCTGTTATTTAGCAACTTTGGGTCTAAAGCGAGCTCTTAGCGCGTTCAATATTACAATTACATCAATTGCTTCTTGCATAAATGCGCCCGCGACAGGGACTATAAACCCTGCAACAGCAAAAACCATTAATATTGAGCTTAATCCCATTCCGGTAAAAATACTTTGCTTGGCTATAAATACAGATCGCTTCGAAATAGCCACCAGCTCAGAGAGCCTACCTAGATCATCTTGCATAATAACTGCATCGGCGGCTTCAGAAGCAGCGGTTGATCCTTTAGCACCC
>JBIIKB010000091.1:0-2576 GCA_044233405.1 Candidatus Saccharimonadia bacterium
CAATTTATTGTATTTATGAAGCTGCTGGCTTTGTGGTTGCTTTTGTACTTTTAAAAAAACCAGTATCAATACTAGGAAACATATATTATTGCAGTAAAGGGCCAGGGTTTTTCAAAGACTTTACGTCCGACGCTGACTCCCGAGCGCACTTTAAAGAATTTTTGATTGATCTTAAATCGTTCATCTCAAAAGAAGACAGCAGGGCGATACTAGTCAAAATCGAGCCAGAACTTTTAGTCGAAGATAGTTTTGATTTTAAGGATATTGGTTTGAAAAAGGGCGGAGCTGATTTGCAGTTTAAGGCCACAATATTTGTAGACATTTCTAAAAGCGAAGATGAGATACTAACAAATTTTAAACAAAAAACTCGCTATAATATCCGTTTGGCAGAACGCAAAGGTGTAAAAATAGAACATCGCCCTATGGATGACGCGGGTGTGGATTTAATGTACGAGCTTATGCAGGCTACCCAAAAGAGGGGAGGTTTCTTTTTACGCTCCAAAGAGTACTTTGGCAATTACTGGAAGCAGCTCTATGAAGCTGGCATGGGGCAATTGTTGGTCGCCACTCATGAAGGCGATGTGCTTGGTGCGGTTTACGCTACAGCATTTGGTGCCAAAGCATATTATAAAGACGGCGGATCATTTGAGCTTAAACGTAACCTGATGGCACCTTATTTATTACAGTGGGAAGCTATTAAGTGGTCTAAATCTAAGGGCGCCATTAGCTACGATTTGGTTGCAGTACCACCCAAGAGCGAATTAGAAAACGAAAAACACAGCCAGCACGGACTGTATCTTTTTAAGCGTGGCTTTAACGAAGAAGTTACAGAGTTTAAGGGCTGTTGGGATTTGCCGGTGCACCCGCAAAAATTTAATCTATGGCAAAAACAAGAAAAGAACTTCCTTCGATTGTATGCCAAAATGAAGAAAAACCTTTTCTGGTAGAATGTAATTATGAAATTCACCGAATCTATATTTAAGGCTTATGACATCCGTGGAAAAGTTCCCAACGAACTAACCCACGAAGTTGCAGAAGCTGTCGGAATGGCACTGGCTGACTTTTTACCTGCAGGCAAAGTTGCGGTTGGGCGCGATATGCGACCAGACTCCGAACGGTTAGCAAACTCAATTATTAAAGGCCTTATCGAGCAGGGTAGGGAAGTGGTAGATCTTGGGCAAATTACTTCTGATATGATTTATTTTGCAGTAGGTAAAAATAATTTTGCTGGTGGTGCAATGGTTACGGCAAGCCATAACCCCGGTGAATACAATGGAATTAAGCTAACTGGTGCTGGCGTTACACCAATTGGCGAAGAGACTGGGCTATTAGATATCAAGAGTGCCATAATTAATGATGAATATAAAATCTCATCAGAAAAAGGCTCAAAAACAGAAATGAATATCCTGGCAGATTGGGTGAAGCATGCGCTTAAATTCGCCCCACACCTGAAAAGCCTTAAAATTGGAATTGATGCTGGCAATGGGATGGGTGGAATAGTTGTACCAGAGCTACAAAAAGACACTGACTTAGATATTTATGGACTTTACATCGAGCCAGATGGAACCTTTCCAAATCACCCAGCTTACCCACTAGTTTTTGAAAATTTAATAGATTTAATTGATTTAGTCAAAAAAGAAAGTTTGGATTGTGGAATAGCATTCGACGGCGACGGCGATCGAGCTTTTCTAGTGGATGAAAATGGGGAGGTAGTTAGCGGTAGTGTGCTAGGCGCATTGTTGAGCGAAAAATTACTTTCAAATAACCCAGGCTCTACCATACTTTATAATGCCATTGCCTCTAGGGTAGTGGATGATATTATCCAAGAAATGGGCGGAAAATCACATCGAACTAAGGTCGGACACAGTTTTATAAAAGCTGATATGCGTAAATATGACGCCATTTTTGCCTGCGAGCATTCTGGCCACTTTTACTTTAAAGATAACTACAATGCCGATAGTGGACTTATTGCGGCACTTTGCGTATTAGAAATAATGAGCCAAACCGGCAAAAAACTTTCAGAACTATGTAGGCCCCTGCGTGAAGCTTATTCGGACTCTGGAGAGATTAATTTTGAAGCTTCTAACAAAGACGAGGTTATCGAAGCGGTAGCAAACAAATTTAGTGATGGCCAGCAAGATAGATTGGATGGGTTAACAGTTAATTACCCTGACTGGTGGCTAAATTTACGCCCTAGCAACACCGAACCGCTGCTTAGATTAAATATCGAAGCCAAAAATAGCGAGCTGATGAGAAGTAAGCTATCTGAAATTACAGAAATAATAAAAAATTCTATTGACTAGCAAATAGGCTAGGCATATTATTAAGTTCAGTTCGCAAAAATAGTGCACGTGAGCACTACAAGCGAAAGCATTTTTTATAGGCCTGGCGGCCAGGATCTTAATCCGATGAGTCATGTTGGGGAACGATGACACATTGCTGAAGCGAACCTGGCCGCCATCTTCATCGGGAAGACCTTAATTGATTGTGCGATGGCACCAACTAAGGCAACTTCCCGACCATCGTACCGATTTCCACCGAAGCTTGACGTAGTTGGGGGCGCAGCTTCTTTGTCG
>JBIIKB010000012.1:0-9854 GCA_044233405.1 Candidatus Saccharimonadia bacterium
TGCTTTTGGAAGCCAGAAGAACACTTTAGTAAAATAAAAGGCGTAGTGGACACTAGGGTGGGCTACGAGGGCGGATACATGCCAAACCCAAAGTATGAACAGGTTTGTGCTCTAGAGACCGGCCATGCAGAAACAGTACAAATCGAATTCGACCCCAATGTGGTGTCTTATGATAAACTTTTAGATGAGTTTTTTGAAATCCATGATCCAACCCAAATAAATCGCCAGGGACCGGATATTGGCGAGAACTATAGAAGTGCCATCTTTTATCATGATGACCAGCAAAAAAAGCTAGCACTCGAAAAAATTAAAAAACTAGAGAAATCTAAAAAATATTCAAAGCCCATCGTAACAAGAGTCGAGCCGGCCAAGGACTTTTATAAAGCTGAAGAATACCATCAGCAATATCTTAAAAAGAGAAATACTGGAATACTATTTAATTAAGGAGAAAAAGATGCGTTTAAAACACCGATCAATACTAACAGTTACATTATTAACAATAATTACATTTGGAATTTATCAAATCTATTGGTACTTCATTACTAAAACTGAAATGAACGTATTAAATGGCAAGGAATATAAAGTGCCTTTCTTTTTGTGGTTCTTTATACCAATTATAAATATCTGGTGGTTTTGGAGATTTGCTAAGGCTATCGAAAAATCAACCAAGGGAAATGTAGGTCGCTGGACGGCATTTTTTGCACCGGTAGTTTTAGGAATTATTGCAGGAATTACATTGTTCATAGCTTTTGGTCCTAATAATGTAGGCGGGCTATTCACTCCTTCAAGGTTAATTTATTCGTTATGTGTATTGATAGCTAGTTTGCTGCCTATATATTATTTCCAATCAAATTTAAATAAATACGCTAAGTAGTGTTTATATACCTGCTAAAATAGATTTTATGGAATCTGAAAAGTTTGATATTACTCTCATATACCCAAAGCTCTATAAAGCCAAGCAGGGGGCAGTTGAAGTAATAGATGTGCCAATGCTTAGGATCTTGGCCATTTCTGGCGAAGGCGACCCAAAAGGTCCCTCCTTTCAGCAGTCTGTTGATGCATTGTATTCTACGGTATATTCAATTATGGCCATGCCAAAAAGTGGTGTGCAAATTGAGGGCTTTGTGGACTTTAAAGTATCGCCGCTTGAGACCCTGTGGAGTATGCGAGGAGGCCAGGCGATGGACATTAGCAAAAAAGACGAGCTGTTATGGGAAATATTTGTTGTTGTTCCGGGCTTTGTAAACCAAAAACTTGTAAATATGGCCGTATTAAAAGCTAAGGAACACAAGGAAAATGACAAATACGACAGTTTGCATATTTCTTCCTTGCAAGAAAAGAAATCGGCTCAGATTTTGCATGTTGGATCCTACGCCACAGAAGCAAAAGATATTGAGTCCTTGCATAAGTCGATTAAAAGAAGAGGCTATAAGCCATCTGCGAGACACCATGAGATATATTTAAGCGACCCAACAAGAACTAAGACGGGGCGGTTAAAAACGATAATACGACAGCCAATTATAAAGATTTAGCGATCTTTATTTTTTGGTTCCTGTGGCTTTTTGCTAATAGCAAATACCAATACAGCCAAGCCACTAAGAGCCAATAAAAGTACCAATATAGTTTTACCAGCAGCTGTCTGGAAGGCGTTAAGCTCAAACAGAAGCATCAACAAGCCCAGAATAATTATTCCAAATGCAAAGCCGTTTTCTCTTGAAGAGCCAGCTGAAAAAGTAAACAGACCAAGCAGTATAAACAGCAATGGCCAATACTGCCCTAAAAAGTTATTGCTACTTAAAAAACCAAGCAAGTCTATTAGAACTACTACAGCTACAGCCAAAAATATTAGAGCCAAACCAATTCCTAGATAGTTATTTTTTTTCATAGTATTTTACTACTATAATGCTTTAAGTATTTTTATTCAATGTTCACTAGTGATATTATAAGCATATGAAAGATAAAAAAATCAGCCCAACTTCAGTCGGAATTATAGTAATAATCAGTGTTGTACTTGGCTTGGTTGTTATTTTTGGATATATTCAAAATTCTTATTCAACTAGAGTTAAATCAATAACTGTTACCTCTAGCTCCGGACCTGTCGCACCCGAATTCCAGCAGACTCAAAGCATATACATAAGCAAGAACATTTGCGAATTCACAACTACAAAGACCCAAACAAATCAAACCTCCACAGAGGAATGTAAGGTTTTACCAAATAAATTCGAAGCTATTCAAAATGATGCCAACAGCTACGATCTGGTTGGAAAAATAATTGCAAACGAGAAAGACAGCGAAGCTGATCTTCTGGGCGGTAAAAATTACTCAATAAGAGTTGAGCTGAACGACGGCACCATATTATCGACCGAGTTTGACAATAATTTTACCCAGAGCATAGAGCCATTTCTAGACAACCTAAATCTATACGTTCCACAATTTTCTAGACTAGGTCTATAGATTATTTTTTAGCTTTTATTTTTTTTGAGACACTCTTAGATACACTTTTGTAAGTTTCTTTAACCTTGTCTGAATTTATTAAAAAGTGAATTAGAATAGCTATGGCTGAAATAAGTATGTATAGCCAAGCAAAACCACGAACTAAACCAAAGTAATTGTTAATTATGCCGTTCACCAAGCCATCTATAGCGCTGCTCTCGGCTGCATTTCCTGTTGATGGCAAGAATGAATTGGCAATCGGTGGAACAAGATAGCTAAGAGCCAATACCACAGCACCAGAAATACCAAAGGCCCAGTATATAGAGCTTAATACCTTGCTAAGGCTTTTTCGGTTCAAAATAATAACCCCGATTAAGCTCAATAATGTAATTATCCATAACACATTTGTTGTAGTGCTGATTGCTTTGTAGGCATTGCGAATTTTAAGAAAAATTGCAATCGGTGAATTAGGCTGCTTTTCAACGTTAACAATAATGACATTATTTGGTACAGATTTTACAAAGTCCAATGTAGTAGTTGTTAGCGATTCAGAAAGACCCAACTTGGGCAGATATTGCTCGGCCTCTGCCTTAAAAGCAGTAGTGTCGAATTCAATCTTCTTGGTTGCTAAATCAGCAGCACGACTGCTTAATTTATATAAATTGTTTAGCCCTGGCTCAGCTATTTTGGCTACGTTCTCAGGGGTAACAACAATATCTATTACCTTATTTACTAGTGCCGTTTTTAAGAAATTACTTTTAATACTCTCAGGTAAATTATTTCTTAACTCGACTTTAGTTAACTCAGTAATGTTTTCGATGGCTGAAGATTCTTTTAGGAATAAGTAGGCTCTAGCCCCGCTAGCAAAATTATTTCTAAAAACAGTAAGAATGCTACCCAATACTAACGCTATGGTTAGTATTGCAAGTAGCAGTCTGTTCCAGCCAGTATGGGTATTCGTCTTGGCTGTTTCTTTCATTTACTTCTTTACTTTAGGATAAAAGAATAGACCAGTTATACCTAGTACAGCACCAACAATAATTGTGTAGAAGCCTATAGCCCAAATTAGGTCCAATACTCCTTCTAATGGGTTGCTTAGCACGTATATACCGAATAGAAGCGCGATTATTCCTACAAGTACAAATAGAATTCTCGCTCCAGCTTCCATTTTGGCAGCAAAACCAACATATATATCTGAGATACCAAATACCAATGCCCAGATTGCAATTAATAGAGCAATGATAGTGGCTGTAACACCAGGTCTGACTAGTAGGAATATACCTGCGGCAATTCCTAGTAAACCTAGAAGTACTGTCAGGACGGCACTTTTGTTTGTCTTATCGAAGGCAGGCTCAAATAATGTTGCAAAACCTAGGATTAAGATGTTTATTGCGAACAGTATGACCAGTACATACAGAGTAAGACCAGGCCAAACTAACAAAATTGCGCCTAATAACATATTCAATAGCGCCCTTAATAATATTGCGTTTCTCGATGGTAAAACAGCGAGTTCCATTCACACCTCCTTATTTATATTTTAATTGTAAAGCTTTTATTTTGTTTTGTGAACTAATTATGATAATATTTTCTGATTCTTCTTCAGGGAGGTGAAGAATGAAGAAATACCTCACTTGGGCGGGAGCCGCCCTAATCGTCTTAGCTGCCTTTAAGGCATTTCAAATAAATAAGCAAAAAACACGAGGTTGAAATATCTATAGTAGTTCTATTGGGTCTATGCCGAAAGGTATGGACCTATTTTTAATCTCGCCCAGCGCCAAATATTCGCAGTAAGAACAAGAAAAGATTTAAAAAGTCTAGATAAAGACTAAGTGCACCAAGCACGGCCAGGTTTCCAGCGTTACCGAACTGAGCGTATATTTTCTTTATTTTTTGAATATCATAGGCAGTTAGCCCTAAAAATATCACCACACCGATATAAGAAATAACAAGCTCAAGTCCTGATGATTTAAGAAATATATTAACTAAGCTGGCGATAATTAATCCAATTAGACCCATAAGCAAAAGCATTCCAAGCTTGCTAAGGTCTTTTTTGGTTGTGTAACCAATAAAGGCCATTATCGCAAACATCGATGCAGTAATAAAGAATACTCGCATAATTGAAGTAGATGTATAAGTCAGGAATATTATAGAGAAAGTAACCCCTACGGTTGCGGCGTAAGCCATAAATAGTCCTCTGGCTGCGACAGCAGAGAGCTTCATGATTCTGGCACTTAAAAATATCACAAGCCCAAGCTGCAATATTACTAAGCCAATTAGAGCAATAGGGTTGTAGAAAATTGCTTTAACGCTGTCTCCGGCGGCAGCAATTAGATAACCTACAATTCCACTTAAAGTGAGGCCAGCAAACATCCAGGCGAATATGCCTGATAAATAATTAGCAAAAGCTACTGATTCTTTTTTAGTATGCTTTACAACTTCTTCCATTACTTTTTACCTTTCTTTTTAGATTTCTTAGGGACCTTTTTGGCTTTCGTTTTAGATCCAACAATTGCATTATAACCAGTAATTATTCCCACAACCAATGAGTATAAACCTATTGCCCAGACGATTGTTAAACTGCCCTGAATAGGATTGAACAGAATAAAAATTGCAAAGACTATAGAAAGTGCTCCGGCTATATAGAACAACCAGCTTTGGGATTGTTTTAACTCGGTAAGTTTAAAACCAAGTATTAAATCAATAATACCAAACATTAGCGCCCAGGCAGCAAAGATTATTGTTAATACGGCGACTCCAGCAAGAGGCCTGGTCAATAAATATATTCCCAAAAAGATGCTTAACACGCCAAATAGTGCAGTTAAAAATGCGTGCTTATTGGTTTTATCTATCGCGGGCTCAAAAACCATAAACAGCCCAATAATTAAAAGATTAACTGAAAGGGCTATAGATAGAACCCATAGTGTAAGTCCTGGGAAAAATAAAAGTATTATCCCAAAAATAATATTTACAATGCTTCTTAAGAGCATTGAACTATAGGAAGGCTTTTTGATTATTTTAATAGACAATTCATTCATAGCTAAATTATATCACTATTATCTGTATAGTTTTTAGTTTTGGGTAGTAGTGCCGGATTGAGTAAGCTTTTCGGCGTAATCAGAGCCTAAGATAATATCAATGTCTTCAGCGCCTGGTTTAAGACTGATGTCTCCTTGGGTTGCTTTAACACCAAGCAGATCCTCGAAATACTTAATTGTGTTTGGCTTTTTGCCGCCAGTGTAGTCTATTATTTGAGTGGTTGTGTAGTCTTTGGTCTTGGCGTTTGTTATTGATAGAACCTGAATAGGGAGGCCTGAATTTGTGAGCTTTATATCTAATTTGCCCGCGAGCCCAACAGTTGTTGTTCCGTTCTGAATAACAATCTTTGGTTCTTCAGCCCAAATAGGACCTACCTTAAAGATGTTCTCAACAAATTTCTTGATTTCATCAAAGTTTCCGTCTGCTGGTAGTAAATCGCTACTACTCGGATCTGATTTCAAAAAGCCATTAGGTTTTATAGAGAATACAATATCGAATATATTTTCTTGATTAATATTTTTGCTTAGTTCGTATGCCCTTTGAATTTCAGAAAGGCTCATATCGGTCTTAATGTTATTAGAAAATGCATTAATTAAATCATTAAGCTTTTTAGGGTTAGATAATGTTTCCATACTCATGGCCTTAGAACGGATAGCCTGCAATACTTCTTGCTGTCTTAAGGCTCTACCAAAATCATCCCCACAGGTACCCTTGCGACAGCGGGCGTATTTGAGGGCAGTTGTGCCATCCATTTTGGTTGGTCCGGCTGCTAGCTTGAAGCCACAGCTTTTGTATTGGTTTTTATCGCAGGGATATTCGGGATCATTAAGAGGCTCTTTGACATCGATATCAATTCCACCTACTGCATCGACAGCTTCTTTTAGTCCTGTAAAGTTAGCTTTTACATAATAATCGATCGGCACACCAAAGTTTTCTTCGATTGTTTTTTCGGTTACTTCGACACCACTACCTTTCTTTTCGGCCTCTCCGGCAGCGTTGGCATAATTCATCTTGGCATAGCCCTTTTCAGGTATATATACTCTGGTATCACGTGGAATGCTAATCATTGCAACCTTATTTTCTTTGGTATCCAAGCTAACAATCATATTGGTGTCAGCCAAAGTCTCTCCATCATGTCCAGGGTCGCCCACCCCCATAAGCAGAACATTGACTCGTCCACGGTCTTCGCCTTTTAGCTTCGTGTTGAATTTGAATGGATTGGTGCTGATTTTTCCTGCTTTTAAGAATAGGTAAGCAAAAATACCACCACCGACAAGTAGCAGAAATATGAGTGTAAAAATAATTCCTTTTTTAATCTTCTTTTTCCTTTTAGCCTTTTTGTCTGGATCAGACTTTTTATTAGGGGTATCTAGTATATCTGTATTATTCATTGGGTCTAATTCGTTGGCCAGAGATTTTTCGGAAGTGTCGCCACTATGCTTTTCTGGATCATACACAAAATCAGGTTGCGACTCTTTCTTTTCAGCCTTTTTATGGGGCTTGTTTGATTTATCTGGCATACACACTATTATAACGCCTTTGAACAAATAATGTGACTAGTATTTTAAGCATAAATATGTTATTATATGTGCTCTTGCTACGGAAGGAGCAAAATGGATATCCGAAAAAGGATTCCTATTTCACCAACCTGTCCAGCCCACATGAAAACCTGTCAGGACTGCGCATGGGGATTTGTAACACCAGATGGCCGTGGCCAGGGTGAACCGATCGACGAACAGCATTTCGAAAGTGCAAATAAGATTGGTGCTTACACAAGTTCTTGTGGCGAGGTAGATATTTACCAGCTTGCAGATGGAAAGATTGGTGCTATCAAGTCAAATCTTTTTTGGCCGGCAAGACGCGAGATTGAAGCTTACTCAAGGTACATGAAGGCGAACAACCTTGTTCATCTAGACCCCGAGCTTGCCATCTGAAATACTTAAAGGGCCGATGTTATTCATATCGGCCCTAATTATTTGAACTAATTATGAATATCTGGAAAAAATTACAGTCTAATAAAAAACCTTTTTATGTACTAGCCCCAATGGACGATGTGACCGACACGGTGTTTCGTGAAATTGTAGCCAAACACGCACCGGCCGATTTAATGATGACCGAATTCGCAAATGCCGACGGGTACTGTAGTCCTGGCAAACAGGCCATAATGAGTCGGCTTAAATACAGCCCAATCGAAGGACCTGTGGTTGCCCAAATTTGGGGGATTGACCCGAAAAATTATTACACCATGGCTAAAGACATGAAGGACATGGGCTTTGTTGGGGTGGACATAAATATGGGCTGCCCAGTAAAAGACATGATTAAAAAGGGTGCTTGTAGTGCGATGATTCAAAACCCAACTTTGGCAGCCGAGGTAATTGCCGCCACCAAAGAGGGTGCAGGGGATTTGCCAGTAAGTGTTAAGACTAGAGTAGGATTTGATAAAATCGACACCGAAAATTGGATTGGATTTTTATTAGAACAAAAATTGGACGCATTAATTGTTCACGGCAGAACACGAAAAGAAATGAGCAAAGTTCCTGCTCATTGGGAAGAGGTGGCAAAGTCAGTAGAGTTGCGAGATAAAATATCGCCTAACACGGTTATTGTTGGTAATGGCGATGTACTAAGCCGCGAAGATGGCGATGCAAAGGCCAAACAAACTGGCGTGGATGGCATAATGATAGGCCGAGGCATATTCCAAAACTTGTTTGTTTTTGATGCTGAGTACAAAATACATACCCAAAAAGAGATGTTATCGATAATGGCTGAGCATATAAAATTGCATGAAAAGACTTGGGGAGAACATAAGTCATACGAACCGCTTAAGAAGTTTTATAAGGTGTACATTAATAATTTTGATGGTGCAGCAAGGATTCGGGCAAAATTTATGGAGACAAAAAACGCAAAAGAAGCACTTAAATTAATCGAAAACGCTTCGAGTAGTGTAGAATAAATTTATCGAGATACAAAAGGAGGGTAGAGTGAGTAAGACGAGCCACGCGAAACACGAACATAAGAATAAGAAAAAGAATCAGGACATGAGCTACGAAAAGCCACATGAAGATTATCATGCTGGAGCCTTTGGTGATGTAATCATTGGTGTTTTAATTTTGGGACTAGGGCTTTTCTTTATTATTCCTTTTTATGCCTATATTCCAGTGCCTGGCCAAATAACAATTTTAGTGCTGTTTGGCTTGGTCATACTCGGATTTTCTCTGTTCGTCTGGAACAAACGCCGACGTAATAAATAAAATTAGTACAAAATAAAGAGTCGCCTATGGATAAGCCCATAAGCGACTTTTTAATTACCGGATAATCGTGCCGGCACTTGGGTTGGTAAGGATTTCCTCGAGACCACCAACTTTAAGGCCATCGAAAACGATGATTGGCATTTTGTTGTCCTCGGCCAGTGCTGTGGCAGTGATGTCCATCACCTTCAACTTCATTTCGTTGACCTGGCTGTGCTCAAGCTCACGAAAGCGCATGGCATCGGGGTTGGTCTTGGGGTCTGAACTGTAGACTCCATCGACACCATTTTTGGCCATTAGGACTGCATCTGCTCCGAGCTCAGTGGCACGAAGTACGGCGGCAGTATCGGTGGTAAAGAACGGATTGCCAGTACCGGCAGCCAAAATTACAACTCGGCCTTTTTCTAGGTGTCGAATTGCTCGACCCTGAATGTAAGGCTCGGTAACCTTATTGATTTCAATCGCGCTCATTACTCGGGCGTCTTGGCCCATGTCCTCGAGCATGCTCTTCATCACTTTGGCATTCATAACTGTCGCCAGCATGCCATTGTAATCGGCTGTGGTTCTGTCCATGTTGGGGTGTTGTGCCCCACGCCAGATATTTCCACCACCCACGACAATTGCGATCTGCACCAGCAAGTCATTCTTAGCTTCGATAATCTCTTTAGCGATTCGCTTGGCAACGGTTTCATCTACACCGTAGCCGAGTTCGCCCGCAAGAGCTTCGCCACTGAGCTTAAGCAGGACTCGTCTGAATCCAGAAAACTGGCTTTCATCTTCATCCATGTCAAACAGTCTTAGCTGTAGGTAATCGGGTTCCATGCTCCTCCTTTGGTTGACTGAGCATTGCTATTAGTTTTATCAGATTGCATATTTTTATACAAGCACGAGCGTATCTGGAAAAATAATTTGTTTATTGCTATAATCGCTCATTATGTCGAGCAATATTTTTGTACTACTGTATTACAAATTCACTCCGCTAAAAGACGCGAAGTTTGAAGCCAAACAGCACAAGCTGGTTTGTATGGGGATTGGCCTAAAGGGTCGAATCCTTATTGGCGATGAAGGAATCAATGGTACTGTGGCAGGAACTCGCGCCCAACTTAAGCATTACACCGAGTATATGGACAGCCATCC
>JBIIKB010000099.1:0-2534 GCA_044233405.1 Candidatus Saccharimonadia bacterium
TAACTAGCTTTAGGCCCCCCTTATCAAAGACAGATGCAAGCGCATAAAGTGCCGCCGCAGCTACACCAAGCAGTGCAGGCTTATAAGTTACAATTCTAATCATAATTGATCTAAAGTTTTCTTTAGGACTTTTGTCTAGTAAGATTCCGCCTATTACGACCAGCATTATTCCAGCAAGCCCAATTGGCTTAGGAGCTTCATTTAAAAAGAATATCGCAATTATAAGTATCAACAGGGGTGTGATTGTCTGAATAGGAGCAATCAGAGACAAATCGCCCTTTTTGAGTGCCAAAAGCAGTATTACGCCAGCTGCGGCGGCAGAGGCTGCGGTAGCTACAAGTAGTAAGAAGGCATTTAATGGTAAATCTAAAAGCTTTTCCGATGTAACAATACCTACAACCAACATAGTAATAGCTCCAAAGCCATGAATAAAAACAGATATAGAAAAAGCGTCTTGTTTTTTTGCAACTAACTGCTTATTAAAAAGACTAGCCAAGCTATCGCTAAGGGCACATAGAACTGAGTATACGATCCACATAATATAATCTTAGCTGAGCAGTAAGCATAAGCCAAATAAAATAGCCCCAAATAATTTTAGGGCTACAAGGCATCATATATTTCGTCTATCCAGGGCTCTGGGTTAGCAGCAATCTGGGATATTAGATCTGTAGAAATATAAAATGGTTGGTTTTTGAGCCTAGCTGCTGAAAAAGCTGCGCTTTCTTTGAGTTTTTCAAAGTCTTCAGGCTCTAGCTTTGAATAGGGCTTTTGCATTCTAAGGTGGGCATTGGCGAATCGCAGAATTTCATTTTTTAAAGAAGACCTGAACGGAGGCTGTACATTCTTACATACTGGTTCGAGTAGCATTTGGCTCCTAGGTACGAATCAAATAAAAACTATACTTTAAAAAGTACAAAATTGAAACATCCGCCCCTCAAAGTACTTGTGTTATAGGCTAAAAACACTTATGATACTTAATATATAGGAGCAGTAAACTTTAATGGAAACAAAAAACATTTTAATTAGTAAATTAACTACCACGGCTTATGCAGTGGGTATTTTAATGGTTGCCTTTGCGGTGCAGCTGATATTCGCCCCTAAAGCCGAAGCTACAACGTATAATGTAACTCCTTCTAGTGCTTGTAGCTTTGTAGATGCACTAGCTTCGGCTGCTACAGATACACCCGTTGGCAGCTGTGACGCCGGAGATGCTGATGACACTATAAATGTCGGATCAGGAACATATACTCTCGCAGCAGATTTGGGAGTGTTAGTTACATCAGGTAATATTTCTATAATTGGCGAAAATGCTACAAATACTATAATAGACGGTGCGGGCTTTGCAGGAATATCTGTAGCAGCAACTGGTAATTACCTCATTGAAAATCTAACATTCCAAAACTTCGTTGCAGATGCAGATGGCAATAGCCTAATTGCAAATGTTGCTGGAAATGTGACCGCCAATAAGCTGATAATAAAAGACAATACATGTCTGGACGTATCACCTATTTGTGCTATTGCTGCAACATATGGCAGTGGAGATATCAACACTACAATCTCAAACAGCGTATTTTATAGCAACACGTCATTCTTTCTGATTGCCAATCAACGAGTCACTCCTCCAGAAGGTACGCCAGGAAGCTCTTATATGAATATATATAACAACACTTTTTATGATAATGTTGGCGGAATTCTTGCCGTAGCAAATATTGATGACTCAGAAGGGCAAGCTGTGTCTAATTTTTATAACAATACCGTTGTTCAGAATAAAAAGTATGCAGATTATGTTAATCTTATGTTTGGAGTTAATATTGGGCCTGCACCAGCCTACTATAGTGCTTCAATAAATCTCCGCAATAACATATTTGATGGCAATCTTGCTTTTGGTGACGCGCCAACTAATTGTATTAATATTGCAGGAGAAAATGGCACTATAAACAGTAACGGCGGTAACATTTCAGATGATGCTAGCTGTAATTCTGTCTTTACCTCGACCAACGATAAAAATTCTACAGACCCACTACTAGGTGCTTACCAGCAGGTTGGAAACACATTTGTTTTGCCACTTCAGGCAGGCTCACCTGCACTTGAAAATGCTGTAGCCGGTAGCCCTGCAACTCCAAGTATTGATCAGCGCGGTGTTGCACGCCCACAGGCAGCCTTGGCAGACAGCGGATCTTACGAATACGTTTACCCAACCCCAGACAGTGGTGGTAGTGGTGGAACATTGGCCGGAACCGGCTGGGATGCCAAAACCCCAGCTCTTGTAGCAGGACTACTAGTGCTAGGCGGCATACTTGCTACTGGCTATGCGTTAAAGAGAAGATAATAATTTCAGAAAATAAAAGACCCCGAATAATTCGGGGTCTTCTGTTAAGAGCGATTAAGCTCATTAAGTATTTCTTGAGCGTTATCGCAAAGGTATTCAAGGTCTTCGATGCTCATCTTCCAGGGAGGACCACGCAAGACCATCGCAATCTTTTGGGCTCGAAGCCTTGACTCTTCCTCTTCCCAGCTGCGCAAGTGTGTATCAC
>JBIIKB010000098.1:0-2511 GCA_044233405.1 Candidatus Saccharimonadia bacterium
TTGCCTTCTTCATCATGAGTTTCCAGCTTAGCTAATTCGAAAGAATAAATTTGTTCAATTTCATATTCGTAATAATCAAGTAATGAATCAATTTCACTCTTTTGAAGTTCCCAATCTAAATTAGGCTTTATGCCAGCGTGAATCATGATTATGTTGTCAGATTCATAATATGCTGGGAGACTCAACAAAAAGTTTAAGTGTCCAAAGTTGTCTAGTGCTTCAACAAACTCCAAAAAGATTCGAAGATTGTTTTTGCGATACTTGCTGATTCCGTAGCTAAAAAGGGTATTTGATTCCATTTTTAGCCATTGGTAAATATATATGTCGCGATAAAACTCATCTTTTTGCTGGTAAGCAAGATAGGCGCGTATCAAGACATCTTCATGATTACCTCTTAGGAAAACGTGATTAAGCTTTTTAAGTTCTATACATTCATCCAGAAGCTGCTTAGTGCCTTCTCCGCGGTTCATGTAGTCGCCCAAAAAAACTAGCTTTCTGTCTTTAAGCAAATTTCTATCAAAGAATTGCTCTAGGAGGCCATATAACAAGCTCACTTCGCCCTGTGTGTCAGGAATGACAATAAAGGAACTCATTCATTCCTCCTTTCGAGGAAAGACTGCCAGAGTATTTTATAGATAAATTGTTAATTTTTCAATAACTAAAAAAGATTTTTATATTTGCTTCTCAATTTTTTAAACGAGTCTATGCCCAAGTTTTTAATCCTTGTAGATTCTAATAAGGATTTATCATATTTTTCTTTCAAGTCTTTATTTCTCAAAATGACTGCAGGGTCATTAGTTGTATTATTCAATTCATCATCAGACGATTCAGCTATGTAAATTTCGCAAAGTTCTCCCAGGTAATCCTTAACTGCTATTAGATTATGTCCATCTATGGCTATATACTCGCCTGGGTTATTAGAGAGACGAACAATAGGAGTGGGAGGTAATAATTTTATATTGCCAGATTCTATTAATCTAAAAATATGTTTTACAGTATCTTCTTTTAAAAAATCTTGCGAAGGCTTAATGTATTTTGTATTAACTATTATTATTTTTCCCATAAATAAATTGTATCAAAAAAACAGAGCCATAAGCTCTGTTTATAATTATTCATGGAGGTCCTTAGTCTTATCCATAGCAACTAAGATAAACAGCGGTGGACGATTATATATCGTAAACCTGACTTAGTTGTTTACTGCTAAACTGTTTAGCATTTTCTTGGCACGACCAGCAACTGATTTTCTGTCGCTATTTGAAAACTTTTCTAACTTAGGAATAATCCATAGCCTCAGTTTTTCATCATTTTTTGCCCAAGTTGATAGAGTTTCAATTGTCGTATTTTGAACAATCCAGTCGTCACTTTTTTCTAGATTAGTTTTTAATATTTTTTTTGCCTTTTCTAGCTGTGGCGTGGTCATTTCATCTTCTAGCCACAAGAATAATTGAGCCAGAGTCCATTGCGTAGATGCTTGGTTGATTTTTGAAATATCTTTTAGGAATTTATCAATATATGAAACAAGCCAGTCAGGATGTTCTTTACAAATACGCTTCATCGCGTTTGATACTCGTAATCGAACCACTTCATCATCAGAGAAGTAACATTGATATAGGTCATCTAGCTTCTTTCTGTCGGCTAGTATTTGATTTACAACTTCAACTGTGTTGCCAAGTGAATTTGGATGCCCACCAGTGAGCATTTCTTCAAATGTATTAATTTTAGTCATGAGTATATTTTATCAAAATTCCTCCAATCAGACTAGAACTAAATAACAGATACAAATTAGTCGCAATGGAATAGAAGTGTTGTCATTGGAACTAACTGTTAGGTATCTTTGGAGGGCCAGCGGGGTCTTGCCCACATTCTGCGGGCCCAGAACTTTCATACTTGCAACAAGTGGCAAATCTGAAAGGTTCTCTTGCAAAATGCCACCGGCATTTCTCACCCCAAACACCCTTTTGGCGTGTCCGATATTCAAGGCCAGCAAATCTCTACCAAGAAAAAAGACCTATCTTTGTAGATAGATCTATTTTCTTGGAGGGCCCAGTGAGACTCGAACTCACGACACCCTGCTTAAAAGGCAGGTGCTCTAACCAACTGAGCTATGGGCCCTTAAGGCAAAATAACCAGATTATTATAAGGTTTTTTAGCTTAAAAATCAAGATTATATAACCCATAAGCTTGGTTTGAAATTGCTCATGCCGATACGATAATTATATGCGCAGACCAACACTTATTATATTGTCGTGTATTGGATTTATCCTGGGTATACTTCTTGGGTATTATTTTAAGTTTGATTTAAATATCTGGTGGTTAGTATTTTTGGCCGTATCTTTAGCTTCGGTTTTTATTTTAAGTAAAAAATTAAAAATTATTTCATCATTCTTGATGATGCTGGTCTTAGCTATCGCAATAATGACAAGCCGAATTAACTACATTGCAAAAAATGGCATAAGCGATAAATTGTTTATTAAATCATCAGTGAGCGGAAAAGTTACTGGAGATCCGTAT
>JBIIKB010000009.1:0-10153 GCA_044233405.1 Candidatus Saccharimonadia bacterium
ATACTTAATAAACTCAAATTCCAAAACAGTTATTGATGAAAAGTTAAATCTTCAACTCAGAGAAAAACTACAAAAAAAACTAATTTATAGTGAATTTATTAACTTTTCCGGAGAAAAAGAATTGAGCGATATTTTAAGCTCTCTAAAAAAACAGACAACAAATACACTTGTACTTATTGGTGATGATAATGACTTTAATTTGCTAATTGGCCAGACGGGCAAGCTAGATTCTGATATCGCAGTTGGTTATTTGCCTATTAAAAAATCTAGCCTGTCTAAATATCTAGGCCTTAGCAATATACAGGACAGCATTAATTCTCTATCCCAGCGCAAAATAACCGAAAAAACAATATATTCTTTATCTAGTCGGTATTTTTTAGATAAGATAGATTTAAATTTTGATGAAAATCATAAAGAAAAAATAATCATTACTACAGACAAGGGTCTAGAAATAAAAATACCAAGCTGTGTGGTTTCCATAGAAAACCTCAATGATGACAGTTATTTAACAAAAACCCCTATTCAGATTACGGCCTACAAGATAGAATCGCAAAAACAGCAAAGCAAAAATAAAACTGTGCTTGCTAAATTTATTGCTAAATTTAATACCAACTCAGAAAAAAGAGAGGGTTTAATTCTTAGCCTGCACGCAAAAAACTTCAGAATCAATTCCTTATCAAAAGCAAAAGACTCGACAGGTAGAATCTATAATCAGTCAATTTTAATTGGTAAATCTCCTAAAACTATCAGACTAATATCAAAAAAGGCTGATATACAAAAATAGTTACTCCTATAAACACTTGCCAATTAAGTGCTTCCATGATAATATTATTCGGAGCTTTTAAGGAGATATCTCAATAAAAAAACGAATTCGGCTTAATCATCAAATATCAGCGTCTACTGTTAGGCTGCTTGATGTTGATTCTAAGCAAATAGGAGTCGTTCCTATATCTGAGGCGCTTAAAATAGCCAATGAAAAAGGATACGATCTAGCAGAGATCTCTCCCGGCGCGGAACCGCCGGTCTGCAAACTCCTCGACTGGGGTAAATACCTCTACGAACAGGACAAGCAGGCTGCAAAAAACCGCAAAAAGCAGCGCAATATTGAAGTCAAACAGGTCAGAATGGGCCTTAAAATAGGACAGCACGACATCGCAGTTAAGCAACGGGCCGCTCGCAAATTCCTTGAAGCAGGAAACAAAGTAAAGATTACAGTACGCTTTAAAGGAAGAGAAATGGCACGCCCAGATCTTGGAGAAGTAGTATTGATGAATTTTTTCGAAGTCTTCTCCGAAATTGCAGTAATCGAGCAAAAGCCCACAATGACTGGTAGAGATATGTCCATAGTAATAAACATGACTAAACAAGCAAGCGCTAAAGCTAAGCAACCAAAGGAAGAAGAAAATGCCAAAGATCAAGACTAGTAAAACTACATCTAAGAGGTTCAAGATTACCGCAAGCGGAAAAGTTATGCGTCGTAAGGCCACTCGTGGCCACTTAAAGACCAAAAAATCTGCTTCACGAAAAAGAGCCTATACGCTAGAGCATCCAGCTTCCGAATCTGATGTAAAAAACATTAAGAAGGCATTAGGAGTCTAAAATGAGAGTTAAAAGAGGCGTAGCCGCCAGAAAAAGACATAAGAAAGTTCTAAAACTTACAAAAGGATACTCAAAAATCCGACGTAGTTCTTATAGAAAAGCTAACGAAGCCGTAATTAAAGCTTTAAGCTACCAGTACCGAGACCGCCGCAACAAGAAGCGAGACCTAAGAAGTCTTTGGATTACTAGAATATCAGCTGCCGCCAAAGAAAATGGTACTAGCTACTCTGTTCTTATGGCAGGTCTTAAGAAGGCCAACATTGAACTTAACCGAAAAGTACTTGCAGAGCTAGCAGTAAGTCAGCCAAAAGCATTTACAGAAATAACTAAGCTCTCTAAGTAAGTATTTATTAAAAATAAATTACAATATACCCCATCCTTGTGGGGTATTTTTTATAGGGACTTTAAAGCCCCGCCTCACTACCATATCTTTTGAGATCTTATCTAATTTTATGACTATTTTTTACTTTTTTTCATAAATGAAACTTAAGAATATATCTTTATCCACAATCTTATTATAAATTGCCTCATTGCCCTTAGTAGATAGGTCTCTTTTATTCGATGCTAACAAATCCCAATCGCTGGGCACCTCTAGAGTATTTGTAAAATTATATAACCAACCGCCATTTTGCATTTGTATAAAGCTGTCCACATTTATTGGCCCTATAACAGAAAAGTTAAAAGGTAATCTATAGGTTAATTTATAACTTGATTCGACTAACGGAATAAGCTGGGAATTAAATTCATATATATCCACAAATTCATTGCTAGTAATTTTTTTGAATTCTGGTAAACCATCTTTTTGTAAAATAACTGAATTTTTAGGTATAACAACCCTAATATTGCTAATATTTTCCTTGATAAGATAAGTAAAATTATTATCTCTAGGGTCTATATAGGGAATTGATTTTTCCCTATTTTGTTTTCTTTTGATATTCAATTCAACTACAGCTACACCATTTTTATCAATTTTCATTCTTCTATCTAGAGATCTATCTATATACGCATTACTTTTATCTATACTCAAATTTTTTTCACTAATCTGTAAGAAGTCCTGATTACTTGTAACTATAGAGCCATCATAGCGAAGGCTTTTAATTATCTTTGCAACATCGAAGTTAGCTGAATACAAAACTATTTGTCTTTTATCAGCCTCCTCTTTTAATTTTTGAGAAATTTCAGAAAGTTCAAGCGAACTTTTTGTTGATAACTTTTCTATAAGATTAGTTGCTAAAACAGACAAAATACTTTTAGGGTCTTTGCCATCTATCTTGTCTTTACCGAATTCTACCTCAGTTTGCAACTCATCTATTATATTGTCAGCGCTAATAATCTTTTCATAATCTTTTATAGTGATGGGGCCGGTCTCTTCAAGTAAGGACTTTAATACTTCGGGGGTAATTCCTATTACAAAATCTATTTTATTGCCTGTTTTAGACTCATAGATTAATTTTGCTCTTTTGCCATTTTCTTGCCAATCAATATTTTGCCCACTATTTCTTATTGTGTCGGCCTCTTCTTCAAGCTCAAAATCAGTTGGGTTAACGTATGGATCTTTTGCTTCCAAATATCGATCAAAGTAGTAAACAGACTTTACTGGTTCAGCCTTAATTCTGCCATTTTCAACAGCCACTACTCCAACGCTGCCTATAAAGCCCCCTCCATATCTTTGCTCGGCATTATTCATAAAAAGCAGCAAAATATTTTTCTTACCACCGAAACCAAGCAAATTTTTACCTAGCTCTTTGTAATTATCAACTTTTTGTACTTTATCGACAGCACCGTTTATTAAGATTGGCATCTTAACAATCAATGCAAAAGAAAAAAATATTAAACAAGCTAGAAAAAAACTTTTCAAGAAGCTGTTTTTACTTCTTGAGCTTCTCACTTATAAACCCTCCTAAAGCACTCAAAAACCTATCTTCTGAAAAATCTCTCGCTCTAGACTTTATTAATTTAGTATCAAACTGCATAGTTTCGAATTTTTCGATTGCATCCTTTAAGCTTTGTACTGACTGTTTATCATGATACAGGCCTGTTTTGCCATTTATTACTGTTTCAGTTGCGCCCGCCTTGCCAAAACATATCACCGGAACTCCTGCAGCCATCGCTTCAACTGGTGTTATGCCAAAATCCTCCTCTGCAGAAAAAATAAATGCTTTGGCGCCTGCATAAAGGGAGTCTATTTTTTTATCTGTAGGATCTTCAATGAATGTAATGTTTTTTGAAGCTAGCTTTTTAAGATTCTTTATTTCGGGGCCTCTTCCGGCGACAATTAGTTTTCTTTCAAGATCATTACAGGCTTTTATCGCCAGATCTATCCTTTTGTATGGTACGAATCTTGAAACGACAAGGTAATAATCTTCGTGACTTCTTTTTACCTTCGAAAACCTTTCTATATTTACGGGCGGATTTATAGTTTCACTCTTTCTGTTGTAGTATCTCTTTATTCTAGATGATACTTCTTTCGAGTTGGCAATCATAAAATCAGGCCTCTGCGCGGCTGCATAATCCCAGCGCTTTAATTTCTTAACCATACTAGGCATTACAAGCCTTACTAAGGGGTTTAAAAGCCCAAATCCAGGATTTTTGAGATACTCATCATATGAGCTCCAATAATACCTCACCGGGGTGTGTATGTAGCTCAAATGCAAAGTCTCGGTGGGTGTTATTACACCTTTGGATTCGGCGCTGGAACTAGATAAGACCAAATCATAATCACTCAAATCCAAACTCTCAAAAGCCAAAGGTCTCAAAGAGGCAAATAGCTGATGTTTTTTCTTAGATAATGGCCAGTCTTGCAAAAAGGTTGTTATAACTTTCCGATTCTTAAAAATATTGATTTTTGTATCATCATAAACACTAGTAAAAAGATCCGCCTGGGGAAAAAGCTTGATCATAGACTCAACAACTCTTTCAGCACCGCCCAACCCAACTAGCCAATCATGGACAATAGCTACCTTTAGCTTGGAGAAGTCTTTTTTAGAGTCCATTGCGTTCAAAAACAGCCTGCCAAAAAGTTTTAAATAATATTTTTATGTCTAGCCACAAAGACCAGTTTTCGATGTAATAAATATTCAGCCTTACTCTTTCTGAATATTCTAAATCGTTTCTACCAGAAACCTGCCACAGCCCCGTAATTCCGGGCCTAATGGTTACTATTTTGGCTAAGTTTTTATTACCTCCAAGTAGCTTTAACTCAGATTCTGGTAGAGGCCTTGGGCCAACCAAGCTTAAATCTCCCTTAAGGACATTATATAGTTGAGGCAGTTCATCTAAGCTGGTTTTTCTTAAAAATTTACCAATTCCGCTTACTCTTGGGTCATTTTTAATTTTCGCATTCTTCTTAAACTCCTCTGCTTTATCCTTTGGAAGCTTTTTTAGTACATCTTCAATTCTTTGGCCCCCAAATTTTGGTCCTAAGCTATATTCAGATTTCATTGTTCTAAATTTATAGACATTTATTTTTTTACCTTTTCTACCGTAACACTCGTGAGGGTATATAACTGGACCAGGTTCAGTTATCTTTATAAGTAAATAAATTAAAATCTGGATTGGCAATGTAACTAAAGCAATTATAGTTGTAACTATTACATCGAATAATCTTTTTACTACCCTTCCCCAGCCCTCTATAGGTGTTGGCTTCATTTCCAATACAGGCACTGAGCCTATTTGGGTAGATAATATTTTTGAGGTATATAGACCTGACATGGTTGGAACATATTGGTATCCGACATGATTATTTTGGCAAAATGACAGTATGTCTGTTAGCTTTTGCTCATCAGAACTAACATTTGCTACAAGAACCGTATCTATATGCTCGCGCCTAATCAAATTTTCTAGCTTCTGGAAGGAAACCGATTCAATACTAGATATTGTAGATACTATTTTATAGCGTCTTTTTAATTTTCTTAGAGTTCGTTTAAGCTGATCTGCTGTCGGCCCTTGGCCTATGAAAAGAACTCTATAAACTCCCACACCGTATCTTGCTAAAAGCCGCTGAACAACACCCATAATTATTCTGCCCAAACTCACAAAAACGATAGAAAATAAAAATCCATAGATTGGTATTATTTTTGCTGGAAATATTGGGTTAACAGATAGAAAATCTATAACAATTAACGCCATTACTCCAGCAGAGCAAGCAGCGATTATTTTACCTAGCTCTAGCCACTTAGTTCTATCCGATCGAAGCCTATAAAGCCCAACCGAGAAGAACAAAACTAGCCAAATAGGCAAAAATATCAGCATAAAGTTCAGATATGTATAGCCCCCAACATCAACAGCGAAAGGCTTTCCGCTTCCTTCTCTTAAAAAGTATGCCAAAACGAAACTAATCACCAGCATTAAATAATCTACCGGTATCTGAAAAACCGCAATTAGTAATTCGCTTCGTTTTCTCATAACTATTATTTTACCACTTAAATAAATAACATTCGCCCTCAAAACGATTGCGAATGTTATCTAATTTGCTATGACTTAACTATAAGCCGAATTTTGTACTCTCCCGAATAAATTCGAAAGACGATGGCCATCTATCTTTACCAGCAAGCTGATAATCTGTGAAAACACATGACGCGATATACCCATAAAAAGACGAGAAATCTCTCCGCACATTGCAGAAGGGCCCATAATCTTGCAGCCGGTAGGGTTTACCTCGCCCCGACAATCACCTGTCCGAGCTGTGGGCTCTTACCCCACTCTTTTCACCCTTACCCCGAAGGGCGGTATAGTCTCTGTGGCACTTTCCCTAGGATTACTCCGGGTTGCAGTTAGCAACTACCGTTACTCTATGCTGTTCGGACTTTCCTCTCGATAATCGAGCGACCATCCGTTAACTCATAGCAACGTTATTATAATATATTTATGCTTATTTGTCTATCTCTTGGAATCGAGCACTTCATTCACCAACGCATCGGCTTCTTTGTTGTCTTTTCGGTAGACATGAGTAAAAGTTACATTCATTCCAGATAGCAATTCATTAACTGCAGCGTTAAGTGGCTTAATGTTTTCGTGTTTTACTTTATAGACTCCATTTAGCTGCTTAACAATAAGTTCACTATCTAGATAAAAGTCAGCATCTAAAATATTTAAGTCTCGTAGTTTTTCTAAAGCCTTTATTACTGCACTATATTCCGCATAATTATTGGTTTGTTCACCCAAATACTCGCCGAACTCCTCGATTATTTGGCCACCTTTTGTAGTTATTACAACACCAAGCGCCGAAGGGCCAGGATTACCCCTAGAACCTCCGTCACAATTGACCTTAACTCTTTCTGTCATTTCTTATAAACTCCTTATTAACCAAATTGAAATTACTGTTAGCCCAAGAACCACCCTATATACAACAAAAGCTAGCAGCGTATGCTTCTTCAAATAATCCAAAAACCACTTTATAACCAATATTCCGACAACAAAAGCCACGATTATACCTAAAATAGTGGCCGAGACAGTCCCGCTAGCATCTTTGTCAGTTAAAAGTTGCAGGAACTTATACATACCGGCCCCTAAAGATATTGGGGTTGCCAATAGGAAGCTAAAGCGAGCAGCTGACTCCCTATTGAGCCCGAGGTATTCACCAGCAGTTATAGTAATTCCCGATCGCGACGTTCCAGGTATTAAAGCCAAAGCTTGGGCAAAACCGATAAACAAAGCTCTTTTACGGCCAATATGAGCAAGGTCTTTGTCTAGTTTTGCTCTTTTATCTATAAACAACATTAGCAAGCCAAAAAATATTATTCCAACTCCAATGACCAGCGGGGCAAAGCTAGAGGCCCTAAAATACTCTTCTATGTATTTATCTCCAAAAAAACCTGCTAAAGCAGCTGGTACTGAGGCAATTAAAATATAAATAAGCAATTTATCTCTTTTAATGAATAGATTATAGAAGTCTTTCCAGAAAAATAATAAAAGGGCCAAAGCCGTTCCAATATGAATTGCTGCATCAAATCTTAAGCCAAGGTTTGGCAAATTAAACGCCCAGGGTATCAAAAACAAGTGTGCTGAACTAGAGATTGGCAAAAACTCCGTAAAGCCTTGGGTGATTGCCAAAAGAATGACGGTAAATATTACCATTTAAGCTCCCCTTGATTGTTTTTGATATATTCTCTTATTTTATCTGCCTCTAGAGCCAATTCTTCAGAACTGGCTTGCTTATTTTTTGTATGATCGATATCAGCTGTTTCAAACAGCGAAAAAACATGTATATGGACATGCTGAACTTCAAACCCCACAGAAACAAGAGCTACTTTTGGGCATTTATAAATTTCTTTTGTAGCTCTTCCAAAAAACTGTGCAACTTTCATCATTCTTGTAAAGATTTCGGTTGGTAATTGTTCCCAATCGGCTATTTCATCAATTGGCACAACCAGCATATGTCCTGGGTTATGTGGCCCTATAGTAAGAATTACAAAGCATTTATCATCTTCATAAAGCAGCTCTCCAGGAATTTCGGCCTTTCGGATTTTGCTAAATACTGAATCTGGCATAAATACTATCCTACATCCTTAAGGTCATCCACATCAAGCGTAATCGAAGATCCAGCGGTTATTTCCCCAGAAAGCATCTTTTTTGCTATTAGGTTTTCTACCTGCCTTGAAACAACTCTCCTCATTGGCCTAGCCCCTAAGCGTGGATCATAGCCAAGATCTACAAGATACTGCATCGCGGGCTTGGTTAGTGTTATTGAAACCTTTTTCGTTTCAAGCTCCTTATTAACGCTTTTTAAAATTAGCTCTGCGACCTGCATCAGCTCTTCTTTGGTGAGGGGCCTAAATAATACAACTTCATCAAATCTGTTTATTAATTCTGGTTTGAAAATATTACTGTTGATTAAACTATCTACGAATTGAGCTTCAAAATCCTCCAATTGTCTTCCATTATCTATCTGCTCTCTTATAACATTTGCTCCTGCATTGGAGGTACAAATTATTATCGCCTCCTTAAAGCTTATTTTGTGTCCAGACAAATCTGTCAGAACTCCTTCATCCAGGAGCTGCAAAAGCAAATTTAATATATCAGGATGTGCTTTTTCTATTTCATCAAAAAGCACTACACTAAAAGGCTTTTGATTGATATTTTGCAAAAAAGTACTGCCATAGCTTGATTGGCTTGCTGGCTCCAGAAGTCTTTTAATATCCTCCTTGCTTTGATACTCACTCATATCCAAACGATTTATATTGTTTTCGTCTCCAAAATATACAGCCGCAAGTGCTTTAGTAAGTTCAGTTTTACCAACGCCAGTTGGTCCTAAAAACAAAAAGCTACCAACTGGTTTATTTGTATTCCTAACACCAGCCCTCGATCTTCTGAGGGCATCTGAGACCACCTTAACAGCCCTGGTTTGATTAATCATTCTTTGATGTATTAAGCCTTCTAAATTTATAAGTTGTTCTTTTTCTTCATTCGAAGCTTCAGCAACTTTGTTATTGGTCATTATTTCCGTAGCTTTAGCTACAGACTGCTCAGTTACTAGGCCATTCTCTGCATAATTTATGCTATCAGATAGTAAATCTATTGCCTTGGCCGGCATAGCCTTATTTCTTATGTACCTATTGGAAAGGTCATAGGCTGATAGCAAAGCTTTAAATGTAATTATTGCGTTACTCTTTGATTCTAGAGCAATTGAAATATCTTGAAGAATACCAACTGTTTGCTTTTTGTCGGAGGGCTCTACATCTATTTTTGCAAACATTCCTGCAAAACTGGGGTTTACGGTGCTTATACGGTGCCAGTCATCGAGTGAGAAGCTGGTTATAACTTGCAACGCTCCAGACTGCAAAGATGGAAGTAGTATAGAGGACACATCAACACTTCCTTCACCTTTCTTGAAAAAAAGCTGGGCTTCATCAAAGTAAAGTATAATATTTCCAGCCTTTACAGCATTTTTTATTATTTCATTAAATATCATTTCTAAGCTTATATTTTTGTTAACTGAAGATGTTACGGACGATGGATCAATCTGAACTATTTGCTTGAATTTAATATTTTCTGTAGCCACATTTGCCTTTATTAACTTCTCTGCCAATGCATAAACCAAAGAGGTTTTACCGACACCCACTTCGCCTACCATTGCTAAATTAGATCTTTGGGATTTAGCCAAGTTTGTTTGCATTTGCTCCAAAACATGGCCTCTTTCAACTCCAGAAAAATCACTATTGCCTTCAACAATACTCAAACTTATGTTAAATCCAAATCTATCTAAAGTTGGAGTATAGCCAGAAGCCCAATCTCTGCCTATTCCCCCAAAATTATCTTTTATTTTCGGCCTTAGCATTCTTTGCCACAAGGATTCTTCCCACATTAAACCACCAAAAATATCCTCAAAGTCCAGTCCAATTGAACTTAAATAGCTTACAATTTGCTGATTATCCTTAATCAAAGCCACAACTATCACACCCGCAGATATTTCTCTTATTGGCGCTTGGCCAGCCAAAGTAAAGGCGCTGTTCCAAACAGCGGCCGAGTCTGAGGGCTGATCCGACAAAGAATCTAGAATTGTTTTTGGCTGAAGTTGGTATCTGCTCAAAATAAAAGTTGCCTGCCAATTCTTATA
>JBIIKB010000019.1:0-7593 GCA_044233405.1 Candidatus Saccharimonadia bacterium
ATTTTAGCTAATTTATAGATATAAAAAATGTGTTCAATCGATTTATAAAAGTATTCAGTTGCGAGTGTATTTATCTAAGGAAGTATTTTTTTGAATACTGACTTAATTTTAGTTCCTACTTCGCCAAATAAAGATTCAAAGCGACTAGTCTTGTTTTCTCTAGGAATTTCCATATCCTCGAGCATCAAACCTATTGCCGATGTATAGCTTGGGTCAGAAATCTTATCTGATACACCAGTGTATTTCTGAGAAGAGCCTATGCTGGCGGGTAATTTTAATGTTTCGGATACAAAATCCGTGATCCCCTTAAGATTTGCTCCTCCTCCGGTCAAAACTATACCTGCAGCCAGTTGTCTGCTAGGGTCTGCTTTGTCTATTTCTTTTGAAATTATATTAAATATTTCATTGCATCTTGCAAAAACTATCTTATCTATATCATTTTTAGAAAAGGAGCCTTTTCCACCCAGTTTTTCTAGATCTATCTTTTTTGTATCTCTTGGGTTTGGCCTTTTTGCTTCGGCATATTTGATTTTTACCTTTTCGGCTATTTCAATATTTGTTTTAAGACCATAAACAAGGTCTTTTGTAATGTTGTTTGATCCTAGTGGCAATATACTGCTATAAACCAACTTACCCTCTCTATATATGACAATTCCTGTCGTTTCTGATCCGAAATTAATTAGAACTGCACCAAGCTCCATCTGCTTTTTTGTGAGTACAGTTTTTGCTGCCGCGACTGGCACAATAAGTTGGCTATTGATTTGAATGCCTGATCTAAAAACAGCATTATCTAGGTTTTTTACTGCTGGTGTGGAGGCCGAAATTATATGTGTCTCCGCCTCAAGTTTTATCCCATTCATACCTACAGGATCAGCAATTCCATTTTGACCATCGACGAAGTATGAGTTTGTTAGTACCTGAATAATTTGTCGATTTGAATCCAGCTGAACAGAAGTTGCAGCCTTCTCAACCCTAATAAGTTCTTCCTTGGTAATTTCTCTATCAGCCCTTGATACCGCTATTACACCTCTAGAGTTCATGCTTCTAATATGGCTTCCATCAATAGAAATAGTAGCGCGTTCTATAGCAATTCCGCTCATTCTTTCAGCATCTTCAAGTGCAGCAGTTATTGAGCTGACAGTTTCTTCAACGTCCACAACCACACCACGCCTTAAGCCAGATGTCGGAGAAACGCCTAAGCCAATAATGCTGGGGGTAGGAGAATCCTGTTGGTGCAAACCAACCACACAAACTACCTTACTGGTGCCGATGTCTAAACCGACGTATGTTTCTTCATTTTTTGGCGCCATAACTAAATGACATTATCGCACCCATAGGTGTAAGTTGCAAATACTAGCCTGCAATTACTTCACAGCCTTCTTTTGTTACCAAAATGGTGTTTTCAAATTGGGCACTTAATGATCCGTCTCTGGTCATATAAGTCCAGCCATCTTCTGCTAAATACAAATCATTGGTGCTTACAGACGCAATCGGCTCAACAGCAATTGTCATTCCGGCCTTTAGCTCCTGACCAACTCCAGCCCTGCCATAGTTTGGTATCACTGGATCTTCATGCAATTCATGCCCAACACCATGGCCAGTAAGGCTATAAATCGGCTTAAGGTCGAATTTGCGAAGAGTTTTTTCGATTGCCTCACTAACATCACCAACCCTTACGCCATCTTTGATTATGGCTATTGCTTCCTGTAAAGCCTCATAGCAGCCTTCCAGTAGCTTCTCTCCATCACGGGTGGGTTTGCCAAGGCTAATCGTTCTGGCTGCATCTGTGATCATGCCGCCATAGCTAACACCATAGTCAATGCCGACCAAATCACCTTTTTGTAGTTTTTTAGATGAAGGAATAGCATGAACTATCTCGTTATTGACCGAAACGCAAACGCGTCCTGGAAAACCTTGGTAGCCCAAGAAAGCTGGCTCACCTCCTAGCTTTCTTGTTTCTTCATCTGCAATTTTATCTAATTCCAAACTAGTGACGCCAGGCTTGGCTTTTTCTACCAAAATATCTAAAACGCTACTTAAAATTTCTCCGCTCTTTTTTATATTTTCTATTTCCTCAGGAGTTTTGATGCGAGTATTTACCATTTTAAAGCCTCCTTCATTCTTTCATGGATATCTTCCACACTTCCCATGCCATCGACAATACTGAGCAAGCCCTTGTCTTTATAGTAATCAATAACATCTTTAGTATCATCATGAAAAATAGCTATTCTATGCTCAATAACCTCTTTTTTATCGTCAGCTCTACCTCTTTTTAAAAGTCTTTTCATAGACTCTTCGTCTGTAATATTAAGAAGAATGTATCTAGAAATTTCAATATCATTACTTTTTGCAAAATCATCAAGCCATTTTGCCTGAGATAGTCTTCTTGGAAAACCATCTGAAATTATCACACTTTCGCTGCCGAAACTCGTCAACTTTTCACTAACCAAGGAATTAACCATGTCATTATCTACCAGATCCCCCTGTTCAACTTCAGCCTTTATCTCCGGATTAGATTCAGCCTTTTTTCGTATCAAGTCCCCAGCCTCTATAACATTTACTTTTCGAATTTTTGAAAGTAATTCTATTTGAGTGTCTTTTCCAGAACCGGGTAAACCAATTACCACAATCAATTTGTTCATCTAGCAAATGGCCTGATTATTTCGATTATTCTAGGTATAAATACGATTCCTGCAACGACTATCGCACCTATCGCTGTTAAAAGTACCGCTGCAGCCATCATGTCTTTAGTAATTTGGATGGCATGATTGTTTTCTTGACTTATCAAATCTAGAGTCTTTTCAATTGCAGTATTGACTATCTCTGCAAAAATAACCAAAACTATCGACAGAAAAACAAAAAGAAATTCTAAAACACCGACCCTAAGAATGATTGAAGATACTATCGCTAAAAAAGCCAAAAATAGATGAATTTTTGCATTTCTTTCAGATTTAATAACCTCTTTTAAACCTCTAATTGCGTACTTAAAACTGCTTAGTGCGACCATTTGAAATCCCTATATTCATAATTTAACTTTTTCATGATATCACTTTGAATAGCATCTAAGCTAGCTGCTTGTTTATGATCTTGATGGTCATAGCCCAATATATGCAGTATTCCATGAGCAACTAATAGACTCAACTCGGCTTCAAGACTAATTTTATTTTCTTTAGCCTGAGACTCGGCTATTTTCGTACAGACTACAATATCTCCATCGCTCTCTTGGGGAGAATCTTTATATTCAAAGCTTAGAACATCAGTTGGGTAATTATTGCCCGCATATTTTTCATTAAGTTCCTGAATAGTTTTGGGATCAACAAAAGAAAGCCCGATGCTATAAACCTTGCTTGGTGCCACCAAATCATTAACACATTCTGTAATTGATTGAAGCTGAGTCGATGTTAGTGGACTTTTGCCTTCAAGATATAAACTAATCATTGACTTACTTGGATAATTTTTGCTTTGCTAATTCCGCAATCATTGAGCCGTCGGCTTGGCCTTCAGTCTTCTGTCGTACTAGCCCAATCACCTTGCCCATGTCGGCTGGTCCTGTAGCTCCTAGTTCAGCAATAGCAGAATCAACGGCCTTTTCAACTTCGTCTTTGCTCATTTGCTCTGGAAGATACTTTTCGATTACATTTAGTTCAGCTTTCTCTTCATTAGCCAAATCTTCCCTTTTTGCGTCTTCGTACTGCTTAATTGAGTCCTGGTGTTTTTTAGCTTCCTTTTGAAGCACAGACAAAGCTTCTTGCATAGTCAAATCATGCCCAAGCTCTATCTGGTAATTTTTTAAAGCACTTTTTAACAATCTTAAAGTTGTGGTGCGAACTTCGTCGCGCAATTTCATTGCTTCAGCTAGATCACTCTCTAGTTGATCAATCAAATCCATTATCTTGATCCGAGCATTTCGCGCATCTTTTGCTCTTTGCGAACACGCTTGCGAATTGCAACTTCCCTTGCTTCAGTTTTAGATATAGGCTTTTGGAAGTATTTCTTCTGACGAGCAGTAGTCAAAATTCCTGACTGGATAACTTTCTTATTAAAGCGTCTAATCATATTTTCTACTGATTCATCTTCTTTTCTGGTAACCTGTAACAAATTATTCTCCTTTTTTACGATTGTTGAATTATAAAATCTGAATAATTATACCTGAAAACAACAAAAAACTCAATAGCCTAGGCTTTTTTTGATATTTTCAATTAACTTGTTTTGCTTATCAACTTGCTGATTTCCCGAAGCCATATCCTTTATTATCGCTTCTTTTTGTTGAGCTTCTCTGTCGCCTATGATTACGGCATGCTTTACTCCCAATTTGGCCGCAATAGATAATTGATCGCCCATTGATTTTTTCGAAAAATTCGATTGGGCCGAAATACCCTCATTAAGTAGTCTCTCAAGCACTACTTCGGCGTCTAAGGCGGCATCCTTTCCTATTGCAACCACGAATACATCTGGTTTTTTAAGCTCTGGGCTAAAATTCATTTCTTCTAATTCGATTTTTATTCTATCTACGCCCAAGCCAAAGCCAACTGCAGGAGTCTGTGGGCCACCCATCAACTCAACTAGTCCATCATATCTTCCGCCCCCACCAACACTAAAGCTCGCACCTTCTCTTGAAGCAACATATTCAAAAACAATATCATTATAGTAATCTAATCCCCTTACAAGCCGAGTATTTAGTTCGTACTCAATTCCACAGCCCTCTAACATTTCTAGAATTGCCTGGAATCTTTCAGAAGATTCTTTTCCTAAATAATCAATAATATGAGGCGCCTCTTCTACCAATTGTTTTACACTATCATCTTTAGTGTCGAGTATCCTTAAGGGATTTTTGTCTAGTTGAAGCTGGTTTATCTCTGGAAGCTTATCCTTGTGTCTTTCAAAATATTCTCGCAAGACCTCTATATATTTTTGACGATCTTCGGGTGTACCAATACTGTTTATTAAAACCTTATGTTTTAAACCAAGCTTATTTAATAATCTCGAACCTAGTGCGATAACATGCACGTCCGATGTAACCGTAGAGTCGCCAAATACCTCAAAGCCTAGCTGTGTATGCTGTCTATACCTCCCGAGCTGGGGCCTTTCATACCTAAAATGAGACTCAATATAATACAGACTAATAGGCTTAGGGAGGCTTGCCATTCCGTTCTCGATGTAGGCACGAACCACACCAGCAGTACTTTCTGGTTTCAAAGTAAGGCTATTTCCGGAACGATCCTCAAAACTATACATTTCCTTACTTACCACTTCTGTGCCCTCGCCGACTGCTCTAGTGAACAGCTCTGTACTTTCAAGAGTTGGAGTCGATATGCGCTCACCTCCAGCTTGTTTGCAAATATCCACAAATGATTCAGTAATAAAGCTCCAGATTTTCTGATCCTCTGGTAGTAAATCCTGCATGCCTCTAGGTCTTTGATATTTAATTGCCATAAAGCAATTTTAACTCTTAATACCTATCTCCACAAATATGAACAATGATAATGAGTAATTATTGTAAAGAGCTTTCATTAATATAGTTTTGACCAAAAAATATGTATGATATTTCGGATACATTTTTTTATGCATATAATCAGTATCATATCTGTAAATATAATTTAAATTACTATAATATAAATTAGTTGTATAAATAATTTATTCTTTTGTTACTATATCTGCAATCTCTATTTGATGAGTTCTTTTGTCCATCCAAATATTTTCGCCAAGTTCAAATGCAATTTCAATTTCTTGGCCAACTTCTAATTCACTAAATTCATCTGCCTTACCAAAACCAATAGCCACGTGCTCCGCACCATCATTGGACTTAAGCTTAAGTCTTAAATGAGAAGCATCACTTCCTACAAGCCTAATTTCGGAAACTTTATAGGAGCCCCTCATATATGGCTTTCTGTTGCTATTACCAAAAGGCGCTAATTGTGCGACATCATCATATATTGAAAGACTAGGTGAGTTTGTGCCCAAATCTAGCCCAATATCAATTATTTTAAAGTTGTTTTTAGCGTCCATATTCTCAATAGTGTAGCGATTAATTCTGTACCTAAATTCATCCAATCTATCGGTCCTAAGTTTTAGGCCCGCTGCAAAATTATGTCCACCAAAAGTATCAAGTAAATCTGATGAGTCCCTTATAGCATCTATAATGCTAAATGAGCCATAACTTCTGGCAGATCCCTTGGAGTACTCACCAAGCTCTTGGAGCAATATTACTGGCTTGTGCCATTTCTCAGATATTCTACTGGCAACTATCCCAATAACTCCATGCGACCAGCCGGCACTACTTAGTACCAAAATGGGATCCTTTTTGTATTTTTTTGCAATTTTGTTGGCTTCAACAAAAATATCCTTAGTGCTTTCTTGTCTTTTAGTATTTAGCTCATTCAGGACCTGACTGTGTTCATCGGCCTGATCCTTTGATCTTGCAATAAGCACATCTAATGCATTTTGTGCATGCGTTAACCTGCCGGCTGCATTTAGTCTTGGTCCTATCTTGAATCCTAAATCATCTTCAGATATTTTAGCGATATCTACAGATGATTTTTCAGCCAAAGAAACCAGACCAGCTCGCTTAGTTTTCTTCATGACCTTCAAACCAAAAGATGTCAAAATTCGATTGTCCCCCGTAAGCGGTACTACATCGCAAACAGTTCCAAGTGCCACCAAATCTAGCAGCCACTTTTCTTGCCCAGGCTTTATTAACTCGTATTTCTGCTGAAGGGCCCGGATTAAATAAAACGCAACGCCTACGCCCGCTAAATCATTAAGCTGATTATCGATCTCTAGTTTTGGGTTGACGCACGCGACCGCACCAGCAGGTGCATTACCATCTGGTTCATGATGATCAGTCACTACTATATCTAGGCCGATATTGCGAGCCAAATCTAATTGCTCGTGAGCAGTAGTTCCGCAATCAACCGTAATAACTAAATCGTAGCCGTCTTTTTTTAACTTCTTAATTGCTTGAGAGTTAAGCCCATAGCCCTCTTCGAATCTGTCGGGAATGTATAGATCAACTTCTGTGCCCATCATAAAGAATGCGTCCTTCATCAGCGCCGAAGAGCTGAGCCCATCTATATCATAATCACCATAGATCACAATTTTCTCGTTTTTATTAATGGCCTTTTTTATTCTCTCAACAGCAATTTTCATATTAGGAATAATGAATGGGTCATTCAGGGACTCGTAGTTGGGATTTAAAAAACTTTCCAGCTCTTTAGGGCTAAGGCCTCTTTTTTGCAAAATCAAAGAAGACACATTGTCATTCAATGAATAATTAACTGCGTTTGAATCTTCCCAAATAATTTTAGGCATACTAATAGTGTAGCCGATAATTTACTAATTTTGATGATTACTGTAGGAAAAAGTCTGAACCGGATCTAGATTTAAAACCAACTGGAGCAGAAGCCACATATTGCCTTCTATTATTTTCTAAGTATTTACGTGTTTCGTTGATGTTATTTTTTTTGTTTACTACACCTTCTGAATATCGTAAAGTCTTTATTATTTTTTGTATTTGTTTCATTTCACCTCACTTTTTATTTTTTAATTAATACTCACATCATTTCCTCTTATGGCTTGTTTTGAGAACCATGTTTT
>JBIIKB010000094.1:0-2544 GCA_044233405.1 Candidatus Saccharimonadia bacterium
ATAAACTTTAGTGTTAGCTTCCTTGAAGGCCTTTACATAGCCAATTTTTTCTAAACGAACCAGTTCGCGGCTCACGTTACCAGGATCTTCTTTGGTGATTTTAGCAAGGCCACGGATATGTACCCTATAGTCAGGATATTTACTAAACATAGTAATAATCTTTCTTCGGGTTTTGGAAGTTATGAAATACTGTAACATTTGTTTTATACCTCGTTTTTTATAGTATAACCAACAACAGTCAAAATAACAACACCTTTTTAATGCTTATGTTCTGTGTTAGAATAGCTTTAGATAAGCAAAACAAATATGGATAGATACTGCCCAGAATGCAATTCAAATATGACGCCAAGCTTGGTGGGCTATTTGTGTCCAGATTGCGGAAATGTTCAACGCTTCTACACAATGACAGGAACGCAGCTTAAGTCAACTGCCATACCCGCTACTAAGTCATCTCTTGATTCAGATGGGCCCACGGAGAAGACCGTAACTGCAGAAAATTCAATCAATACCCAAGAATTTGATGATGAATCCAGAAATAAAGTTCGCTCTACATTGAAGCGTCTAATGATACCAGAGCTTGCTCCGCCTCACGATCATGGTGAGCCAGCAAAAATAGCTAGTGCCGGTAGCAACAAAAACTATTCAGTAAAGAGCTCAAATATTTTCGAAAACTATGACGACCTTTTGGACACAACTGTAAATAAAAGTGACGCCGAATCCACACCCGTTCAAGCAGAAGTAGATCTGGCTCTAGCTCCAAATCTAGAAGAAAAAATACAAAAAGCTGAAATTCAAACCAAGGAAAACACCGAAACGCCGAAAAAGTTACCAATTTGGGTTTGGCTAGTGTCGGCTCTAGTAATATTCTTATCTACAGCCTTAGTTCTACTTCTTATTATTGTTCTTTAGTTTTAATGGCTTCTTGGTCTGTTTAGACTTTTTAATTTTCCAATTATTGTAAACTACCAAAAGTGGCGAGGCATTAAATATCGATGAATATGTTCCTGATATTATTCCAATAAGCAGTGCTAAAACAAAATACTTAATCGACTCTCCACCAAACATATAAAATGCCGATAGTACGAGCACGACAGTTACAGATGTATTTAGTGATCTAGCCAGTGTTTCATTAATAGAAATATTCACTACTTCTTCAAAAGGCTTATTGAGTTTTCGTAGGTTTTCGCGAATTCTGTCATACACAACAATCGTGTCGTGCACCGAAAAACCAATAACGGTTAAAATTGCTGTAACGAACAACGCATCCACTTGTACTCCAAAGAAATGACCAAGTATTGCAAAAATTCCTAGTAGAAAGAGCGCGTCATGCAAAAGAGCAATTATTGCTGTAGCACCAAAACTCCATGGGCTTACAGGCGGAGGTGTGTTGCGAAATGCGAAGGCAATATATAAAAGAATTGCTATCGAAGCCAAGCCAACACCAAAAAGAGCATTCCTGGTGATATCCCTGCTGACAGATGGCCCTACAGAGCTATAAGCAGTTTCTGTTAAGTTTTTTTCGGCAAGAAGTGTTTTTATGTTTTGTCTGACATTTTCAGGGTTCTCGACTTCTTTATCGCTAAACCTGGCAACGAGCCTATCGCTACCACTCGTTGTAACGGTAATTTCTTTTACTCCTGTTTTAGAAATAATATCGCTCAGTTCCGACTGGCTAACCTCGCCCGCTACTTCAATCTCCTGACCACCCGTAAAGTCTATTCCGGGCTTTAAGCCCCATAAAATAAGTGCGATTGTTCCAGGTACGATCAGTATAATCGATATAACAAACCAGATCTTACGCTTTCCAACTATGTTCACTTTTCCACCTCCTGATCTTTGATTCGATATGAACTAGGCCTTGAACCAATCTTTGTCTGAACAATTGCCTGCATGAATGTTTTTGAAATGGTTATTGCAGTAAACATACTAACAACCACACCAATCGCCAGGGTCACGGCAAAGCCCTTAATGATAGGAATGCCCGATATATATAAGATCAAGCAGGTAATAAGAGTTGATACATTAGAATCGCGTATGCTCGACCAAGCTCTTTTAAAGCCAGAGTCAACAGCTGCAGAAACCGAACTTCCTTCACGCACTTCTTCTTTCATTCTTTCAAAAATAAGAATATTGGCATCTACAGCCATACCTATACTTAATACAAAGCCAGCAATTCCGGCTAGAGTTAGAACTATTGGAGACTGAGTTATGCCTGATATTTTGAATATATCAAGAATCAAAAGGGTGTATATCAAAAGCGCAGCCCCAGCAACTAATCCAGCCAACCTATAATAAACAATCATAAATACCAATACGGCTATCAGGCCAATTGCACCAGCAACTAAACTTTTTTCGATAGACTCTTGCCCCAATGTTGCACCAACGGTTCTTTGCTCGACCAATTCTATTGGAACAGGCAAAGCCCCGGCATTTAAAAGCACTGCTGTTTCTTGAGCATCCTTTATATCCTTAAAGCCCTGCATCTGCCCCTTGCCGTCTGTAATAGGTGTTGATACCGTTCCATTAAATAGAGGTTCATTATCT
>JBIIKB010000063.1:0-3597 GCA_044233405.1 Candidatus Saccharimonadia bacterium
CAAGCGCTTAATGGTAGCTGGATTATCGCTATCACTAAACAAATAACAATGGGATTGCATTTCTCCTCGACCAACCCTACCACGAAGTTGATGCAGTGCCGCCAAGCCGAACCTTTCAGCTCCCTCGATAATCATTATGGTTGCATTTGGCACATCAACACCCACTTCAATTACAGATGTTGCCAAAAGCACATCAAGTTTGCCGCTTTTAAAGTCCTCCATGATCCTACTTTTCTCTTCGGCTTTTAATTTTCCATGCACCATACCTATTTTGCGATGTTTAAAAACTGTCTTTTGAAGCGTGTTGTATTCAGCTTCAACACTTTTAACCCCGAGCTTATCCGACTCACTAATTAAGGGGCAAACTATGTAAACCTGCTGGCGCTTTGCAATCAAGCTGTCTATATGGGAATAGACATGCACCCTATCAATTTCTTTTACTAGTTTTGTTTGAATTGGTTTACGCCCGGGCGGCAACTCATCAATAATAGAAACATCTAAGTCGCCATAAACCACCAAAGCCAGACTGCGCGGGATAGGAGTGGCCGTCATGGTTAAAACATGAGGCATATACTTTGCTTTTCCTTTTAGTGTGGAGCGCTGATTAACCCCAAATCGATGCTGTTCATCTACCACTACAAGGCCTAGTTTTTGGTATTCGATATCTTTACTGATTAGTGCATGAGTTCCAATAATACAGTCTAGCTCGCCAGATCTAATTTTATCCTTCAGCTCCTCGCGTTCGGATTTTTTTAAAGCAGAAATCAAAAGCCCAACTTTGATGCCAAGCTTACTAAGTAGCTTTTCTGCACCAATAAAGTGCTGGCGTGCCAAAATTTCTGTTGGAACCATAATTACTGATTGATAGCCAGAATTAAAGGCCATTGCGGCAGCCATTAAAGCTACTAAGGTCTTTCCGCTACCCACATCCCCTTCTAACATTCTATTCATTGGTTTGTCCGAGTCGACATCTTCGAGTATTGTGTGAGCCGCTTTCTTTTGAGCGCTAGTGAGTTCAAAGTCCAAAAGACCTACGAACTTTTTGGCGAATTTGGGGTCATATTTAATCTCCACGCTTGGTGAAGTTTTAATATTTTGCTTTATTACCAATCCAGTCAGAATTAATTCAAACATCTCTTCAAAGCTGATTCTGCGCTTGGCCAGTTCTAGCTCTTTAAAATCTCTTGGTTGGTGTAAAAATTTTATTGCTTGATCGGTCGGAATTAAACTATGCGTCTGGGATATTTCTTCGGGCAATATATCCTCAAGCTGATTGGTGTAATCTAGACACTGTGAAATCAATTTTCGAATAATAGTAGAGGTTATTTTTTTGGTCTCTGGGTAAATAGTAATAATGTCTTCTTTGTTGACATTTGTGCCGGGCTTTTCAAAGCTTGGAGCAGCAAGACTTACGTAGCCATTTTTATATTCGTAGTTACCTCGAAAACGATATAATTTTCCTTTTAATAAGGTCTGGGAAAGGTATGGTTGGTTAAACCACACTGCTCGCACTGTGCCCGTATCATCGCTGAGTATTGCCTCAGTTATAGTTAGTCTTTTGTGTCGATTACTACGACGCATCGCAATATTTTCAACCTTAGCCTCAAAGCTCACCAATCCTGGCTTAATATCTTGTATTCTATTTATCGACTGGTAGGTCTCCCATTTTCGAGGAAAATGATTGAGCAAGTCAGCAATGTTTTTAATTCCCATAGAATTTAGGGACTTTTCCAATGTCGGGCCAACCCCCTTTAATCTCGATATCGGACTAGAAATGGTCATCGCTTAAGTAATTTTTATGTTTTTATAACGTCTTTTGCCCAATTGAATCAAGCAATCTTTATCAACAACAAACTCAATGTCTTTAATCTGCTGATCATTGACCTTTACTCCGCCCTGATGGACTAGGCGTCTTGCTTCGGATTTGCTGATATCAAATGCAGAACTAACAATATCCAAAATTGATTGTTTTTTGGCAGTGTAGGTTTCAATATCTTTTGGCTTCTCGCCTTCACGAAACTGTTTTTCCCAGGCCTTTTCAGCCTCTAAGGCAGCCTTTTTGCCGTTGTATCGGGCTACTATTTCTCTGGCCAAGCTGGCTTTGGTATCTCGCGGGTTTGCACCAAGCGAAAGATCCTTTTCTATCTGCTGAATAACATCCATTGGAACTTCAGTTGCCATCTTAAAGTAAGATGGTATCAGTTCGTCTTTGACTGTCATTACTTTGCCATACATTTCAATAGGTTCATCATCAATATATATGCAATTGCCCCAGCTTGTACTCATTTTTCTACCGTCCATACCCTCCATAATATGAAATGTCATAACACTTTGTGGCTGCATCCCGTAAGCCTTTTGAACAGTTCGGCCGGCAAGCATATTAAATAATTGGTCAGTTCCACCAACTTCCAAGTCTGTTTCCATCTTAACGCTATCGTAGCCCTGCAGAAGTGCATACAGCGTTTCGTGCAGACCAACCGGCTTACTTGCTTTGATACGTTTAGCGAAGTTTTCGCGTTCTATCATTTGCTGGATAGTAAAAAGGCTAGTCAGCTTAAAGAATTCATCTAGCTTCATTTTTTCAAACCAATCACCGTTACGGAACATTTCAACCTTATCCATATCCAAAATCTTTGAAAGTTGATTGTGATACGATTTGAAGTTCTCTGCTACCTCTTCTTTAGATAGCATTTTTCTTTCTGATTCTTTATCTGATGTGTCGCCAATTTGGGCTGTAAAAGTACCAGCCACAAAAGTTATATGATGACCCAGCTCTTGAAATTGTCTTAATTTCCAAAGAGTCACGGCACGACCGATATGTATCTTAGAGCCAGTCGGATCAATACCTAGCTTAATCCTTAATTTCTTTTTACTTTTAAGCTTTTTTTCCAGTTCACTACGTATTATCAAGTCTTCAACATTACGAGTTAATAAATCATTTAATAAATCTTTAGATTTCATTTTTTCCTCTATAAATAAATAATAAAACAAATGATTTGCGGGCTTTAATTAAAAGCCAAATTGCAATATTTGTAAGCCTGATAATTACTTGTTTTATTGAGCAACATATCTGTCACATTATAGCAATAAAATCGTTGTTATGTAATCAAACAATTAAAGTATTAATGAAAATTTAGTGGTATAATTACTAATAAAGTTATGGCTAAAAAACGTAGAAGCTTAAATAAGACTAGTTCAGCTCGAAGAGTAGTTCGTAGCTCCAGAACATCAAAGACAGTTAAAAAGGCTGGAAAATCGGTCGCTGTACCTAAAGCGCAAGGTTTAGACAGATTTAAGCCCAAGCATGTTTGGGCTGTTCTAACTAGCAAGAAGGCATTAAAAATTTATGGCATATCTTTGGCTGTTTTTGTGCTTCTTGTGGCAGGACTATTTTTATGGTTTGCAAAAGACCTACCAAGTCCTAATAAAATAAACTCCAGAGTAAGTGCCCAGACCACTAAAATTTATGATAGAACAGGAGAAAACCTGTTAATAGAGGTTTACGGCGACAAAAATAGAAGCATTATAGAATTCGACCAGATGCCGAAGTGCATAAAAGACGCAACCGTTGCTCTAGAAGATAAGGATTTTTACAAC
>JBIIKB010000030.1:0-6368 GCA_044233405.1 Candidatus Saccharimonadia bacterium
ATTGCTAGAGCCTTCACTGGGGTGGTATTTAAAGACCCAAGTCGTGGTGGTGGATCGACCATTACCCAGCAATATGTAAAAAATGCCCTTTTAAGTAATGAAAGGACGGTTCAGCGTAAAGTTAAAGAGCTGATACTTTCAATTCAGATGGAGCAGCTTTACAAAAAAGATGACATATTAAAGCTTTATCTTAATGAAATTCCATATGGCTCGACCGCCTATGGAATCCAAGCTGCCTCAAAACAGTACTTTGGAATCGATGCTAAAGACTTAAGCTTGTCACAATGCGTAACTTTAGCTAGCTTGCCACAAGCCCCCACCTACTATTCGCCATACGGCTCAAACAAAGATGACCTTCTAGTTAAGAAAGATAGGGTCTTGGACTTAATGGTAGAGCAAGGCTATATCCAAAAAGAAGAAGCTGAGTCTGCAAAATCGGTCGACGTGCTATCTCAGCTAAAGCCATATAACCCGTACGCTAACGTTCAAGCGCCACATTTTGTTCAATATGTTCGTGAAAAACTTGAAGAAAAATACGGAATCAAAAGAGTAAATGAAGGTGGATTTAAGGTTATTTCTACTATTGATTTGCCTAAGCAAAAGATTGCTGAACAAGTAGTTAAAGATAATATTGCATCCGTCAGAAGATTTGGTGGAAGCAATGCCGCACTAGTTTCGGCAGATCCAAATACCGCTCAAGTATTATCGATGGTCGGCAGTTATGACACTGCAGACCCAGACTTTGGAAGTTTTAATGTTGCTGCATCATTACGACAGCCCGGATCTTCAATCAAGCCACTAGTATATGCAAATCTATTTAAAAAGAATTGGGGTGCTGGAAGCACAATTTATGATGTAAAAACAGATTTCGGTGGCACTCCTGCTTATGTGCCGGAAAACTTTACCGATAGATTTTATGGGGTTCAATCCATAAGATCTTCATTGGCTAGCTCCTTAAACATTCCCGCTGTAAAGGCTTTATACATTGGCGGTATACCTGAATTTATTGGTACGGCAAAAGATATGGGTATAACAACCTACAATCGCTCAACTGACAGCTATGGTTTGAGTACCGCACTAGGAGCCGCTGAAGTTAGAATGGTAGATATGGCCAACGCCTTTTCGGTTTTCCCTGCCGAAGGCAAGCATAGGGATCCTGTTTATTGGCTGAAAATAACTGACAGCTCCGGTAAGGTTGTCGAAGATAACTCAAAAGAGGACAGCAACAAGCCCAAACAAGTTTTAGATCCTCAGATTGCCTACCAAATAAATAGCATAATGTCAGACAACAATGCCAGATGTAGCCTGGGAGTTTTCCCTTGCAGAAACCCGCTAACTATTTCGGGTCAAACTGTCGCTGCTAAAACTGGTACATCTGAAGATTTTAGAGATGCATGGACCGTAGGATTTACCAAGAAGGTTGTAACTGTTGTATGGGCTGGAAACAATGACAATAAGCCAATGACGCAATCTGCAAGTATCGTATCGGCACCTATTTGGAATCAATATATGACACAGGTCACCAAGAATGAACCCAATGAGCAGTTTAATAGACCGAGCGGAATTAAGGACCAGACAATAGATGCAAACACAGGAAAGTCTCTAATCCAAGGTTCACGAACTAGAACCGACATTTTTCCAAGTTGGTACAGGATTGAACAGGCACGCGATGCTCAAAAAGCTACTATAGATATAGTATCGGGCAAACTAGCAACCGACTGTACGCCCGCAGGAGCAAGAAAAGAAATCACTGGCTCATTGATAACGGCTGAAATCAACACGACTGACCCATCATACTCAAGATGGAACCCACCCGTTCAAACCTTAGCCAGAACCCTGGGCTATTCTCAGGGCGGAAGCATACCCTCTGAAAAAGACGATGTTCACCAGTGCGGAGATCCTCAGCCAGTGGTATCTTTAAGTGCATCTCCTAACACAGGCAGCACCTTTACTGTTACCGCTAACACCACGGCCGGTAAATTCCCTATAAGTCAGGTGGAGTTCTATATGGATGGCAATTTAATAGCTACTCAGGGTGGCGGAGGGCCAACGTTTAGCACAACAATAACTCCTTCTGCGGGTGGCCATACGTTTAGTGCCAAGGTTGTTGACGGCGGATACTACACGGCCACAAGCAACAGCGTAAATGTTACCGCCACTGGATCGGGTGGTGCGAACCTCAACTGCTCAGGAAGTAACTGTAATTTTAGCTACACTATCGGCGCATTCACGGCGCAACTTTATGTTGGTGGCGTTCCCTTTGGTTCTGCCGTTAATTCATCACCAACAAATTGGAATATTGCACCAACCTCTTGGAACGGAGTTTCTGGAGGTGGCTCAAACGTCAAAATAATTTACAACTCATCGAGCGGAGCTCAAACGATATATCCTTAGCTCTTTCTTTTAGAAGTTGCTCTATTGTTGGATCTTGATACAGCTTTATTATTGCGATATGTTTTTGGCTTTGATTTAACTGCAGACTTAGGGCTAGCAAATATCATCTTGCCTGCAACGGTCTGAAAAATTCTAGTTACTTCGCACTCAATATCTTTACCAATTAATTTATCCCCGCCATCTACAACTATCATTGTGCCGTCTGGTAAATAGCCCACGCCTTGGTTTTTTTCTTTACCAGCCTGCACAACAGAAACCTTCATAATCTCGCCCGGCAAAACTACGGCTCTAATTGAATTAGCTAGCTCATTTATATTTAGAATCTTAACCCCCTCAATTGTAGCGACTCTATTTAGGTTATAGTCGGTTGTAAGGATATTTGCTTTATATTTCTTTGCCAAATATACAAGCTTGTGGTCAACCTCTTTAATGTCCTTAGGGTCTTCTTCGATGATATCAAGCTTCAATGCATCATTGAGGCGCATTTCATTTAGTATTTCCAAACCTCTTCTGCCCCTGCCTCTTCTAAGAGCGTCTTCGCTGTCGGCTATATTTTGAAGTTCTGCCAAAACGAATCGTGGCACTATCAATGCACCCGGTATAAACCCTGTGGCCACAATGTCCCCTATTCGGCCATCTATAATTGCGGAAGTGTCTACTAATATCCTTGATTCATTTTTAGAAATTTTCATTGTTTTTAGTTTTTCTAATTTACCTTTGTTATCAGACTTCTTTTGCATCAGTCCATCTAGGAAATCATGCTTTGAATAAAAAACTCCAGCTAATGCGATCGCCAAAAATACCGTAACACCGATAGGTAGATACTGCCTGTAAGGATCGCCCAAAGCCGAAAGAGGTGAGGCTAATAGAGAACCGATAAAACTGCCCAATAGTAATCCTATGACCACCAAGATAAGTTTTTGGGCACTAAGTTGTGCAAGCCTGTAAAAAATAACCGTTGCTATTAATGCTATGAGAAGAACAATCTCTACTACTACCATTTTATTTGAGTTTCCTTATTTTAAAGTTTTTATTGCATCAGCAATTGTCTTAACACCAAAATAATTTACCCCCTTCACTGATGCCGGAACAATCGCTTTATCAAAGCCCAGTTTCTTTGCTTCCTGAAGCCTTAAATTTGACATATTAACCGATCGAACTTCGCCACTCAGACCTACTTCACCGAACACTACTGTGCTGGTATTGATAATTTTACCGCTTGCAGCGGAGGCTATAGCCAAAATAATTGCGAGGTCTATTGCTGGTTCAGTCAGCTTTATTCCACCAACAATATTAACATACACGTCTTGTGTGCTCAAGTTTACGCCTCCGCGCTTTTGCATAACTGCACACAACAATCCAAGTCTATTAATATCAAAGCCATCGGCCACTCGCTTTGGGTAGCCAAAAACACTAGGACTAACAAGAGCCTGGACTTCCACCAATATCGGCCTAGTACCTTCCATTCCTACGTAAATAACACTACCTGGTAGTTCTTGGCGTTCCATAAGTAATGCCTCAGAGGGGTTTTCTACTGCCTTCAAACCCTGCTCTGTCATTTCAAGCATTCCTACTTCGTTGGTTGCTCCAAAACGATTCTTAACTCCCCTAAGCATTTTAAGTAGCCCGTATCTTTCGCCCTCTAGGTAGAGCACTGTGTCAACCAAATGCTCCATCAGCCTAGGACCTGCAACATTACCTTCTTTGGTTACGTGCCCAATAATAATAAATGCTGTGTTGGAATCTTTAGCTACTCTCACAATACTGTTGGTATTATTGGTTATCTGGCTAGTTGTGCCGGCGGCCCCGCTCAAGTTTTGACTAGCCATCGTCTGAATTGAATCAACAATAATCAAATCATAATTACTTGAAATAGCATGTGACAAAACTTGGTCAACGTCCGTGGTTGCTAAAAATTCAAATTCATTATTAAGATCTTTAATTCGGCCACCCCTAAGCTTAACCTGGGCTGCCGACTCTTCTCCACTAATATATAAAACTTTTTTTGTCTTTGATATATCGCCTGCTAGCTGTAAGACCAAAGTCGACTTACCAATTCCTGGATCTCCGGCAAGCAAAGTCAAACTGCCCGGCACAATACCCCCACCAAGAACCGAATCAACCTCACTATTGCCTGTAGAAATTCGGCTTTTTTCCGAAGAGGTTATTTCATGAAATCTATCGGGCCTTTGAATTGGTGTGGATATTTTCGTTTTCACTCCAGCCATAGATACAACAGGGGTTTCAACCAAACTATCCCACGCACCACACTGCATGCATTTTCCGCTCCACTTTGTAGTTACTGCACCACAACTTTGGCAGGTAAATTGAGTTGTTGCTTTTGCCATAATTAAAGTATACACCAAAATTAGCTATGCGAACAAAATACGAATATATTATTTAGTGCCAATTTTTATTTTCAGCTCAATTTCGTCATCTTTTGCCGAGATCTCGACAACATCACCAGGCTTAATCATTTCTGAAACCATTTCAGTGGCAAGTTTATCTTCAATTAGTCTTTGGACTGCTCGCTTCATCGGCCTTGCGCCATTTTCAATGTCGTAGCCTTTTTCAACCAACAGCGTTTTAACTGTAGGCTTAAATTTCAACTGTATTTCCTTGGCCTCAAGCCTTGCCGCCAACTCTTTAAGCTGAAGGTTGGCAATTTTTTCAATATCAATTTTAGACAGCGCCTTAAACACTACTATGTGATCAACCCTATTTAAGAATTCAGGTCTGAATTGTTTTTTTAGTTCTGCTGTAACCTTTTCAGACATTTGCTCATGAATTTCTTCAAGCCTAGTTTGTTCTTTTGGGGTATCGGTACTAAAGCCAATTGCTGCTTCTTTAGCCATAACTCGTGCACCAACATTGCTAGTCATTATTATGATTGTATTAGTAAAATCAACCCTCTTGCCTTTTGCATCTGTCAGAACGCCGTCTTCTAATATTTGCAAAAGCATGTTAAAGATATCCGGGTGGGCTTTTTCTATTTCATCAAACAATATTAAGCTATAAGGTTTTCGACGAACTTTTTCAGTTAGTTGGCCTGCGTCTTCATAGCCCACGTAGCCAGCCGGCGCACCAACCAAACGAGACACATTGTGCTTTTCCATAAACTCACTCATATCAACTTTTATCATTGCGTCTTTGTCATTAAATAGCTCCTGAGACAGCACGCGTGCCAATTCGGTCTTACCAACGCCCGTTGGGCCCAAGAACATAAATGAACCTATTGGCTTATTAGGGTCAGATATACCAGTACGGCTTCTTCTTATGGCTTTTGCAATAACTTCGACTGCATTATCTTGACCAATTACTTTAGACTTTAGTGTATTATCTAGATTTTTTAGACTCTCTGTCTCAAACTTAACTAGCTTGCTAATCGGAATTCCGGTAGATTGCGAAACAACCTTTGCAATGTCATCTATATTAACAATAACCTTGGCTGTCTTCTTGTTCTCAGCTTCTAAGTCATTTAATTTTTTTTCAATTACACTAGCGTCCGATTTGAGCCGTGCGGCATGTTCAAAGTCTTGATTGTATACCGCATCATCAATCTGAGATAGTTTTTCTTCAAGTTGCTTTTTCATGCGCTTACTGCGTCCGTCCGTTCCGCTGCGCGCAATTCGAGCCTGAGAAGATGCTTCATCAATCAAATCAATTGCCTTATCTGGCATAAAACGATCTGCTATATAGCGCTTTGCTAATTTTGAGGCTTCTTCAATTGCTTCATCGGTTATCTTAACTCTATGAAACTTTTCGTATCTTGAACGCAAACCCTTCAAGACTTCGATAGTCTCATCAACGGTAGCCTCGGGAACTATTACTGGCTGAAAACGTCGCTCTAGCGCTGAGTCTTTTTCAATATACTTTCTATATTCCTCTAGGGTTGTAGCTCCTATTGTCTGGACTTCGCCACGAGATAGTGCGGGTGTTAGAATGTTTGCTGCATCAATTGCACCTTCGGCACT
>JBIIKB010000039.1:0-4926 GCA_044233405.1 Candidatus Saccharimonadia bacterium
TAGCACTCTATGGTGTTGACTGCTAAAAACAGTAGTACTACTATATTAACAACATGAAAAAACGACAAAGCGACATTTTAGCCGAAATTGTACGGCTGTATGCTGATAGCGCAGAACCGGTCAGCTCTCGTGAGCTCGCCAATAGCTTCGGAATCAGTTCAGCCACTATTAGGGCCGAGATGTCTGCGCTTGAGGATGCCGGATATATCTATCAGCCCCATGTGTCTGCAGGGAGAGTTCCGACAGATGCCGGCTATAGGTATTTTGTAAACGAATTATCTAACAAGCCTTTGGTGTCTGGCCGAAGTATACAGACCATATCAAAGCGAGTCGACAGCCTTAAGGACAGAACGGATGGAGCAATCAAGATTGCTGCAGAGACCTTGAGCGAAATGACTGGTAATATGGCCTTTGCGACTCTTAGCGATTCGGTTTACTTCCACGGAATGAGCCAACTATTTAGTCAGCCTGAGTTCTTGGATGTAGCCCAGGTGGGTCAAGCGGCAAGATTTCTGGACGCCATGCAAGGGTGGCTTGCAACTGCCGATATCGATAAGATGCAAGTCTATATTGGTAACGAAAACCCAGTAGCTCGTGCCAGCGGACTTACGATGATAGTAAATAGATTTAGTAGCCCGTATTCGGACCGAAGCTATATCGGAATTGTTGGTCCAACACGTCAGAGCTATGAAAAGGTTTTGAACCTGGTAGATGGTACAAGTAAAGCACTTCAGGAAGTATTTAGTGAGTAATTTATGAAGCAGAATCCTAAAATGAAAAGTAATAAAAGTAACAAGACTGCCGAGTACGAGCAGAAGATTGGTGAACTAACCGAATCTTTGCAAAGGCTCCAGGCAGAATTTGAGAACTATAAAAAGCGCCAAGCCGAAGAGCAGGCCGCTACTATGGTTCGTGCTAAAGAAATGGTATTGAATGAGCTTTTGCCTGCGCTAGACAATTTTGATTTAGCTACATCGCATTTGCCAGCCGAACTCGAAGGTAATTCTTGGGCGCAAGGTATGCAATATGTTGGCCAGCAACTCACCCAAAAGCTTGATGAGCTTGGGGTGAATAAGATTATGCCAGCAGGTGAGCAATTTGATCATAATTTTCATGAAGCAATTGAGCATGTCCAGTCTGACAAACCGGAGGGCATCATTACCGACGTGATCACTCCGGGCTATCAGATTGGAGATAGGGTTGTCCGGCCGGCCCGCGTAAAAGTAAGTGGCGGAAGCAATAGTTCAAATAAGCAACAAAAGGAGAATTAAATGGGAAAAATAATTGGAATCGATTTAGGTACAACTAATTCAGCTATGGCAGTAATGGAAGGTGGTGAGGCTACAATCATTGCTAATGAAGAGGGCGGGCGAACTACACCAAGTATCGTGGCTGTAAATAAAAATGGTGAGCGTTTGGTGGGGCAAACCGCTAAGCGTCAGGCAGTCATTAATCCAGACAACACTATATTTAGTGTAAAACGACTTATTGGTCGAACTATCGATGACGAAGAAGTTAAGCGAGATATGGACTTGATGCCTTACGAAATTGTTAAGGCTGACAAGCATGTAAAAGTTAAAATGGGCGATAAGGATTATACTCCAGAAGAAGTTTCTGCGATGATTCTAAGTAAACTTAAGGCCGACGCCGAAAAGTTTCTTGGGCAGCCAGTAACTGAAGCGGTTATTACTGTGCCTGCTTACTTTAATGATGCCCAACGTCAAGCTACCAAGGACGCCGGAAAGATTGCCGGACTTGAAGTAAAAAGAATTATTAATGAACCAACTGCGGCCGCATTGGCATATGGACTAGATAAGCAAAAAGAAGAAAAAGTTGTAGTTTACGATCTTGGTGGCGGTACCTTTGACGTTTCTGTATTAGAGCTTGGTGATGGTGTATTTGAAGTAAAAAGCACTAATGGTGATACTCATTTGGGTGGTGACGACTTCGATTTACATTTAATTAATCATTTAATTGCCGAGTTTAAGAAGGATCAAGGAATTGATCTTAAGGCCGACAAGGCTGCTATGCAAAGACTTAAAGAAGCTGCTGAAAAGGCCAAGATTGAACTCTCGACAACCAACGAGACTAGCGTAAACATTCCATTTATTACTGCTGATGCCGAAGGTCCTAAGCACCTAGATATGACCTTGAGTCGTGCTGATTTCGAAAAGCTAGTAATGGAATTAGTTGAAAAGACTCTTAAGCCATGCGAATCTGCCCTGAAAGATGCAGGAGTAACTAAAGAAGATATTAATGAAGTTATCTTGGTTGGTGGTATGACCCGTATGCCTTTGGTGCAAAAGAAGGTGGAAGAATTCTTTGGCAAAAAGCCATTACAAGGTGTAAACCCAGATGAAGTTGTTGCAACTGGTGCTGCAATTCAGGGTGGCGTACTTGGCGGTGACGTAAAAGACGTACTACTGCTAGATGTAACCCCGCTAAGTCTTGGTATCGAAACTTTGGGTGGTGTAAGTACCAAGCTGATTGAGCGAAACACAACTGTACCAACTAGTAAGAGCCAGGTATTTAGCACAGCGGCAGATAATCAGACTAGTGTAGAAATTAATGTTTTGCAGGGTGAGCGCGAAATGGCCAACGACAATAAAACATTAGGACGATTTGTGCTAGATGGTATTCCACCATCTCCTCGTGGTGTTCCTCAAATTGAAGTAAGCTTTAATATCGATGCCAACGGAATTGTAAATGTTAGTGCCAAGGACAAGGCTAGCGGTAAAGAGCAGAAAATTACCATTACTGGTGGCGGAAGCTTAAACGAAGAAGAAATCAAAAAGATGCAAGAAGATGCCGAAAAGTTTGCCGATGAAGACAAGAAGAAGAAAGAAGCTGTAGAAGTTCGTAACCAGGCTGACACACTAATTTACACTGCCGAAAAGACTTTGGCCGATGCAGGTGACAAAGTAAAAGAAGACGACAAGAAGACTATCAATGAAGCAGTGGCCGCACTTAAGGAAAAGAAAGATTCTGAAGATCTAGAAGAAATTAAAAAGCTAACCGAAGATCTAAATACTAAACTTATGAAAGTTGGCGAGCAGATGTATAAAGAAGCAGATAGGGAAGAAAAGAAAGACGATTCAAAAGATGAATCTAAAGACGAAGATAAAAAAGACGACGATGCCGAAGAAGGCGAAATTGTAGACGACAAAAAGGAAGATAAATAACAATTAGTTATTAATAAGTCGGTATGAGTAAACGAGACTACTACGAAGTTCTGGGTGTAGATAAGGGAGCATCCCAAGAAGAAATCAAAAAAGCCTTTCGCAAAAAGGCTGTTGAACTACACCCCGATCGTGGTGGCGATGAAGCTAAATTCAAGGAAGCCAATGAAGCCTATGAGGTACTAAAGGACGAACAGAAGCGTCAGGCTTATGATCAGTTTGGGCATGCAGCGGGTGCTGACCAGGCTGGCGGGGGTTATGGTGGCGGTAATCCTTTTGGTAGTGGCTTTGGTGGCTTCAATGGGCAGGGCTTTGACCCAAATGAAATTCGTTTTGATTTTGGCGGGGGTGGTGGACTTAATGACATATTTGATATGTTTTTTAGAGGTCAACAAAACCGTACTCGCGATGTCGAAATGACACTAACAATTGATTTCGAGGAAGCTGTAAAGGGCGTTACAAAAGAAATTAGTTTGCGAATCGCCGATAATAAAAATGGTGGTCGCAAGCAGGAAGATGTAAAGATTAAAATTCCTGCAGGCATAGACAATGGCCAGGCTATCAAGCTTGAAGGTAAAGGCGAAATAAATCAAAACGGTGATAGAGGAGATTTGTATGTGCGTATTCAGGTTAGACCAGACCGTGGATTTGAGCGCGAAGGTAGTAATATAATCAGTAAAATAAAGATTACAATGACTCAGGCAGCACTTGGTGATGAAGTTCCAATCGAAACAATTAAGGGTGAAGTTAAATTTAAAATCCCTGCCGGCACTCAGCCAAATAAGATTTTTAAATTAAGTGGCAAAGGCATGCCTATATTAAATACTGATAGACATGGAGATCATATTGTTATATGTGAAGTAGAAGTTCCTACTAAGCTAAATGCCAAACAAAAAGAGCTGCTTAAAGAATTTAACAAGACAATTAAAAAACGTAGATTTTGGTAGTTTAAATCCTTTTAGGTTTATAATTAAAACATAAGAGTTTAATTATGAATTTCAATTTCGGTTTTGATATTATATTTTTGTCCATAATCGCTGCTTCAACTGTTGGCTGTTTCTTTTTGGGAGAAGAAAAATCCCAAAGATTAATGATTGGCACAATTGTTGGTGTGGCTGCTTCAACTCAGCTATTACAGTTACTAGATAAGGTAAGCTTTTTGAAGGTTAATTATGCAGGAGTAGGAATGAATGGATTGCTTCTTTTGCTTCCAATTGTAATTGTTCTTTTGGGCAAAAATACAAGAGATTCAAAATACCCAAAAAGTAAAGTAAAGGCCATGATAGCAGGGTTTTTATCTAGCTTTACAATTCTAGGATATTTCATAGCAAACCTTCAAGATTCAATAAGGGAAAATATTGTTACGGAATATAACCTTGCTGCAATGGCCTATGATCTCAGAATTATCGCCTTAGCATTGGTAATTATCTGGCTTTTCGTAATGTACTTAACAGTCGGTAAAGCTAAAAAATAGTTGACTAAAACCTATTTTTATCTGTAAAATTGCTGAGTTACATTTAATTCTATTATTTAAGTAGTTTTTGAATTAAAATTAAAGTATAACCATTAAGAAAGGAGGTATTATGAAAATACTGATACTTTCAAGACCGAACAGAAAAAACGGTGCCGAAAGACTTTTAGAAGCAGCCCAGAAGCGCGGTCATGATGTTAGAATTGTTGATTACACCAAGTGTTATTGCAACGTAGTAAAAAGTAAGCCACAGGTGTACTACGAAGGAAAGCCACT
>JBIIKB010000096.1:0-2521 GCA_044233405.1 Candidatus Saccharimonadia bacterium
TATTTCGTCAATAAAAAGAATTACTTCAGGCGTAGCAGTTACTTCATCAATAATTTTTTTAAGGCGCTCTTCAAATTCACCACGGAATTTAGTGCCCGCAATAACTGATGCCATATCTAGCATCATTAATCGCTTTCCAAACAGAGTTTCGGGAACTTTTTCATCTATAATTCTTTTTGCTAAGCCCTCAACTATAGCTGTTTTTCCAACACCCGGCTCTCCAATAAGGACTGGGTTGTTCTTGCTGCGGCGATTTAATATTTGAATCATTCGCTCTATCTGAGTATCTCGACCAACGACAGGGTCTAGCTTGTCTTTTGCTGCTTTAGCAGTCAGGTCTATGCCGAAATGATCTAGGGCCGGGGTCTTACTTTGTTTTGGACCTTTGCGCTTCATGCCCTGAGGTACTTCAACCTGAGCAGGCTGAGAATTCAGGTATTTTTCAAGTTCATCTTTAACGGTTGATGGATCAACACTCATTTCTCTTAATATTGAGATTGCTCTTGAATTTTTTTGAGACAAAATAGCGTAAAGCAAATGCTCAGTGCCGGCATAGGGCTGGCCGTTCTGTTGGGCTATTCTTAATGCAGAGGTAATAGTCTGTTTTGCAGTTTCTGAAAGTTCAATAACACCCGATGGTGTTGAGGTTTGAATATTGTGATTTCCATAAACAGGAACATTATCGATTCGCACACCCATATCGGCGAGCAATCGTGAGCCAATAGAGCCTTGGGACTTTAGCATACCCAAAAGCAAGTGCTCGGTGCCAATGTAGTTTGAGCCCATATTTATTGCCAATAACCCGGCATTTTCCAAACTCTTCTTGGCATTCTGTGTAAACCTATCAAAATTATTTAAAAATTCCTCTTGCATATCACTTATCCTCTCTTAGATTTTACCAAAAAACTTACGTTAAAATAAGCTTATTTAGCTTCGTCATTGGATTCAGCTTCGGTTTCAACTACAGGCTTGTCTTCGGCTTCCTCAGCAGCCTCTTCCTTTTCCACTTCGTCAGTACTTGCAGCAATCAAAGCATCTTCTAAATCACCAGCCTTCTTGGGTTTTGGCTTTTCCTCAACCTCTTCTGCAGTTGCTTCGATTCCAGCATCATCGGCACCGTCAATATCAACATTCCAACCTGTAAGCTTGGCGGCCAGGCGAACGTTTTGACCAGACTTACCAATTGCCAAGCTTAGCTGATCTTCTGGGACCTTAACTAAAGCCTTCTTATTTTCTTCGTCGATTTTTACATTTATAACTTTAGTCGGAGATAAAGCATTAGTAATGTATTCGGCAGGGTTTTCGCTGTAAGCAATGATGTCGATTTTTTCCTCCCCAAGCTCGCCCATCACAGCTTGCACACGCGTACCGCGGCCACCAACAAATGTACCTACTGGATCAACGCCTTCAGCGTTTGATTTAACGGAAATTTTTGTTCGAGCTCCAGCTTCACGGGCAATGCCGGCAATTTCAACAGAACCATTGGCGATTTCCGGAACTTCCATTTCGAATAATCGACGTACCATATCTGGATGCGATCGGCTCACCACAATTTGAGGGCCTCGGTTAGTTTGCTCAACCCTTACAACATAAACTTTAATTTTTTGACCTGGGTAGTACTTTTCGTTTGGTATCTGATCGCTTGGGAACATAACACCGGTAGCTTTTCCAAGATCAATATAGGTATTACCATTCTCAAATCTTTGAACAGTAGCATTAATTATTAGGCCTTCTTTATCGCTAAATTCGCTAAATACAACATCGCGCTCAGCTTCACGAATACGCTGAACAATAACCTGCTTGGCAGTTTGGGCGGCAACACGACCGAAGTCCTTGTTGTCTTCTTTAATTTCAATCATATCGCCCATTGTGGCATCCTTTTTAACCTTTTTAGCATTAGCCAACGTAAGCTGAATCATTGGATCCTCAACATTTTCCACCACTTCTTTGGTTACAAAAATTGTAGCTTCGCCATTGTCTGGGTTAAGTTCCACTCTTACTTCTTGCTCTTTATCGCCAAAGTCCTTTTTATAAGCAGCTATAATCGCAGCCTCGATAGCATCGAGCACCATATCTTTTGAGATACCTTTTTCTTCACATATTTGTTCTATTGCTGATAAAAATTGATTTTGCATTTTTTTCTCCTATTCAATTGTTTATTAAATTGTTGTATTTAGCCTTGGAACAAAAAAGCCGCACTCACAGAGGCGACCGACATTTGTTCGTTTCAGACTATGCTTATTATTTTATTGTTTTAGCAGTCTAATGTCAAGAGTGCTAAATGGCATTTTCTATATATTCAATTTTGCCAGATTCATCTACCGATATAACATCTATTCTTGGCTGCAAATCTGAATACTGATGATTTTCTGACAACCAATATTCAAAAGCACGCCGTAGTCTTTTTTGTTTATCAAAATTAATAGCACCGAAACCACCACCAAAGATGTTATTTTTGCGATACTTTACTTCTATCAAACAGATATATTCATCATCCGCGCAGATCATATCTATCTCACAA
>JBIIKB010000027.1:0-6661 GCA_044233405.1 Candidatus Saccharimonadia bacterium
ATAATCTTATACCCGTGAGCTATAAGATATTCGCAAGCTTTGGCCTCAGCATCCAAACCTATCTTAGTGGTGTTTTTCATAGAAAGGCCTTACAAAAACTTTTGCGGTGTAAGCCAGTTAAGCCATTATTCATCAATGCTTCTCGATGTTTTTTGGTGCCATAGCCCACATTGTTAATAAAATCATACTCAGGATGTAGCTCTGATTGCTTGCTCATATACTTATCTCTGGCAACTTTGGCAATAATACTAGCTGCCGCAACACAGGATACTTTTTGGTCAGCCTTAATAAGCGTCTGAGCAACTTCAAAATCGTCTAGATAATTATAATTTCCATCAATTACTGCTATGCTAAATCCAGAATTCATATCCTCAAGTGCCCTCATATAAGCAAGCCTGACAGACTGGGTAAGCCCTAGCTCATCAACATCAATGTTATCAACCCAGCCAATCCCCGAAGCCAGTGACTTTTCCAATATATATTCATTGAGCTCTTCTCGCATTTGGGCGCTCAATAGTTTGGAGTCTTTAAGAGGCTTACGCCAATTAGCAGGCAATATAACCGCTGCAGCAACCAATGGACCAGCCAAGCAGCCACGGCCAACCTCGTCTATGCCACAGACAAATAATTTACCGTCTCTTCTTAATGAATTTTCTAATCGCATTGTTGCCTTCACCAAACTTGCCCTCTTATAAAATAATAATACTCTAAAGAATAAAAAACTCCACTAATAAAAGTGGAGTTTATTCCTTGCGAAAACGGCTAAGACCCTGTTTGGCCTCTTCGAAAAGACTATGCTTGTCATAGTAATGATGGGGTATCAGCGATTGCCGATGACATGCCTTAGCAATATCTCGCATCGTATCGTGACAATCTTTATGATCATTGACATATCGCCATTTCAGAACTTCACAGGCTGGCTCATTACCATCCAGAGTGATAGCCACTGGAATAACCCAGCCCTTCATCATGTCCATTGTTCCGTCCTTAAGTGGCTGCATATGCACTCCCTCGCGCCAAATCAAATCTTTAGAAGCGCTTGGCGCGATTGCCAGGATCGATCCGCCCTGAGAACGAAACTTATCTATTTCTAGCTTAGTAAGCTCATTGGAAAGTCGCACCAGCTTAGAAGGAAAATTTTTGCTTCTAACGCTTGTAGTCGTGGGGAAGGTAAAAAAGACATTCGTAAAGAGCTGAATAGCTTCAACTGTCGGAATAGCCATATTTAGACCGCTCAAAGCAACCTGAGTTGTGGTTATTCCTCTGCTGATTACAATTCCGGTTTTGTCAGAAAAAGTATATTCGTCCAAACCGTAAACTTCTAGATATTTCTTAATTTGCAATCTCAGGCCACCAAGCACTAGAGCGATATCGATGACATTGCTGTGGTTTGTGACGATTGTAAAATTAGCCCCAGAATGACTTATTTCGCCTGCCAAAAAGCTCATCATATCGGTATGCTTATTCCAGGCTTCTGGAATAACACCAAAGTTTTTATGAGCCGATGGCCCTAGTGGCGACAAGTCTTCATTGCTAATTGGGCTGGCCTTACAAACAGCAACAGATAGATCGTGAAAATCATTATCTTTATTATACGGCATAGTTTGCAGTAGCTCAGTCAAATTCCTTTGACCAAGCTCTTCGATTTTTGAATAAATCAAATCATTATCGAATTGCTGCAATTCTTTTGTGATTTGCTCTTTTCTTTGCAATCCCGAACTCACGCATTCTCCTTGTGGTAGGTACAGAACCAGAGTATTCTACATCAAATCACAACTTTTGTCATTATGATCTATGCTAAACAAAAAGGCCCATATTTGGGCCTTTATAATTACCGTATAGCTTTTATTTTTCGACTCTATCGACGCCTTCTTGAAATTCTTCGGCTGGAAGCTGGGCTTCGTCTTCGCCATCAGTGTTTACCTTTTCGTCGGCAGGCTTGTCTTTAGGGGCTTCATCATTACTGGCATCCGCTTTGTCAGCTTCTTTAGTTTCTTCTTTAGCTACATCATCAGTGCTTTCTTCAACTTGATTCAATTCATCTTCATTCGCCTTAGCTTTTTCAGATTCAGCAATCTTAGTTTTTTCTTCTTCGGCTATTTGCTCGGCTGTTCTGTCGTCGGCATCATTTGCTGCATTGCGGTCAAAATCTTGTTCGGCCATACGAGCAGACTTACCAGATCGAGCACGCATATAGTTAAGAACTGCTCGGCGCACTTTGCTACGCTTAACAATCTGAATTTTTACAACATTTGGGCTGTGTACAAACCAGCTTTTTTCTACGCCTACACCTGAAGCAACCTTACGCACAGTTATAATTGCACCAACTGAGCCCTGTTTTCGGTAACTAATTACTAGGCCTTCAAAAATCTGAACACGTTCTTTTTTACCTTCTTTAATTTTTTGGTGAACGCGAACAGTATCACCAACGCGAACGTCGGCAATCTTTTTCTTGATAGAGCCTTTTTCAATCTTTGCTAGAGTTTCTTGCATAACGAAACAATTCTATCATATGCGATCATATCTGGCAAGTGCTCATAATTAATGTTTATTTTGGGGCAGTTTCTGGCTGCTTGGTGACAACGTTCTCGATACCAGCAATGGCTTTTATTTCGCTCAAAATGCTTTCATCCAGCTTGATACCTCCCGGCAAGCGCATTTTCTGGTTGGTCGAAGTAAACAACAGAGTTACGGGTGTATCACCTTGGTTTTCATCAAGGATAGCCTTAATTTTCATTAATAATTCGGTATCGGTGATAGATTTTAGACTAATTGTTAAAGCAGGCTCCTTACCCTGCTCTTCTTTGGGTTTTTCAGCTGGCTTAAGCCACATACGAGCAGTCTCAGCATTTAAGACCTTGGCCTTGTCAGCAAATATCTTAAGCTCATCAGTAGTATTACCATCGCGATCTTTGGCATTAATCTTGCCTTCGATCTCCAATACATTATCAGCTGCAATAATTTCCTCAATCTTGGCATAAACACGTGGAAAAACGATTAACTCTACATCTCCATCTAGTGTCTCAAGTTGAACAAAGGCCATCGGGTCGTTGTTTTTGGTATAAATTTTACGGGCCGATGTGACTATGCCGCCAATTGTGATTGCTTTGCCATCATCATTCTTGGTAAAGCTTTTAATGCTTTGGGTCTTATGCTTAAAGTAGTTTTTGAAATCATCGAGCGGATGAGTACTAACATAAAGACCGAGTAATTCCTTCTCCCACATTAGGTGTTGGCGAGGATCAATTTTATGAGTTGGCTTATCCATGCTGATCGGGGGGATTTCTTCATGAAGATTTAATGATCCAAAAATATCAATCTGCCCAGAAAGCGCGTTTTTTTGAACACGACTCGCATAAGAAGTGATTTTATCGACATTAAACAGCATAGTATCACGATCCCCCATAGCATCGAACGCACCGCATCTAATTAAACTTTCCATAACCTTCTTATTAACTACAGCAGCATCTACGCGTTGAGCAAAATCCTCGATCGATTTGAACGGCCCGTCAGCATCTCGAGCTTCGACAATCTTTTCGATAGGACCTTGGCCAACATTTTTAACAGCACCTAAGCCGAATCGAATATTACCTGTTTCGGGCACAACCGCAAACTCCATGAATGATTCATTTATTTCAGGGGGCAAAACTTCGATACCCATCTTGCGGCACTCGGCCACTTCGATTGCGATACGATCTAAATTTTCATGATCACTGGTAAGTAAGGCTGCCATGAAGGCTGATGGATAGTGGCTCTTTAAATAAGCTGTCTGTACAGAAATAAGTGCATAACACGCAGCATGCGATTTGTTAAAACTATAAGCAGCAAAGTCTTCTAGGCCTTTCCATAAATCCTCGACAAACTTTTTGTCAGCATCCGAAGTCTTAATGGCCCCGTCGATAAATTCATTTTTCATCTTGGCTATGACTTCAGGAATTTTCTTGCCTATACCCTTTCTCAGCGTGTCGGCCTGACCACCGGTAAAACCACTGAGGTCTTTAGCAATTTGCATAACCTGCTCTTGGTACACAATAATTCCGTAAGTTTCCTTGAGTGCTGCTTCCATCTTGGGATGACCATAAGTAACTAATTCCGGTCTGTGCTTACGATTTATAAAGTCTTCAATCCACTGCATTGGACCCGGGCGATACAGCGAAACCATCGCAATAATGTCTTCGAATTTGTCGGGCTTAAGTTCACGCAAGTAGCGTTTCATACCTGCGGATTCGAGTTGGAATACGCCGGTTGTGTCGCCATTACTCAAGAGCTCAAAAGTTTTTTTATCATCAATAGGAATATCTGTGATGACGATTTCTTTTTCATATACTCTTTTGATAATACGAATGGCATTTTTGATAACAGTTAAGTTAGATAGTCCTAAGAAGTCAAACTTCAGTAGCCCCAACTCTTCGATCGGATTCATAGAATACTGAGTTGCTATACCGCCCTTACTTGCACGAGTCAATGGCGTGTATTCCACTAGAGGCTCTGGCGCAATTACCACGCCCGCAGCATGGGTGCCGGCGTTACGTATTGTGCCCTCGAGCTGGATGGCAATATCGATAATCTCTTTATTTTTAGGGCTGGCATTATATACAGCCTTTAGCTCCGGGCTGTCTTCAACCGAAACTTTTAGTGGTATATGCCTACCCTGCACCGGCGGCGGTACAACCTTGGCAATTGCATCAACCTCACCGTAAGGTGCACCAAGCACACGGCCAGTGTCACGCACGGCGTTTCGTGCGGCCATAACGCCAAAAGTAATTATCTGTGCTACTCGTTCTTGGCCGTACTTTTCGGTGGCATAGGCAATAACTTCTTCGCGACGGTCATCGGCATAATCCATATCAATATCGGGCATACTAATTCGATCTGGGTTCAAGAATCGCTCAAAGAGTAGTTCGTAGCGAATAGGATCTAACTCGGTGATCTTCGTGCAATATGCAATTATACTTCCAGCCGCACTACCCCTACCCGGGCCACAAACAATACCCTGCGATTTGCTCCAGTTAATAAGATCCGAAACGATAAGCATGTAGCCTTCATAGCCCATTTCGCCAATAACTTTTAGCTCGTATTCAATCCTATCTAAAACCTCCGCCTTTAATTTAGGCTTGACCTTTTTTTCTGTTAACGTTTCGGGCTTATCGGTTGGTATGTCGGTATAGCGATCTGCAGCCCCTTGATAAACCAATTTGCGCAAATAGCTCTTTTCGGTTTCTCCCTCCGGGACACCTGGGAAGCGCGGAATCAAAATCTTGCCAAGCTCAATATTTACATTGCACATTTCAGCGATCTTAACGGTATTGCTTAGAACTTCTGGATGATCTGGAAATCTATCTAAAAAATAACTACCCGGTTGAACAGACAAGTCCATCTCAAGCTTCATTCTGTTTTCGTCATCAATATTGGAGCCTGTCTGTACACAAAGCAAAATATCATGCGGATAATGATCGGCCTCGGTGGAGTAATGGCAGTCACCAGTTACAACCATATCGATTCCTAACTTTTCGGAAATTTCCATTAATCCCTTATTAAGTTTCTTTTGTGGAGCCCAATCAATATGAGGCTGAAGTTCTAGATAATAATTTTCTTTACCAAAAATTCCTAGATACCATTTGGCAAGTTCTAACGCCTGCTCCATTTGATCATTACTTATTAATGTGCCAAGCTCACCACCCAAACAACCAGACAGCGCAATAATTCCTTCGTGATATTTTTCAATAAGTTCATGGTCAATTCTGGGCTTATAATAAAACCCTTCCAGGCAAGCAATGGTACTTAGCTTCATTAAGTTCTGATAGCCCTGATTGTTTTTGGCTAGTAAAGTTAAGTGGTATGGATTGCGGTCTTCGGCCGAGTTCTTATCGGTATGCTTTCGTGGCGCTACATAAGTTTCCAATCCGATAATTGGTCTAATGCCCTTAGCCTTGCAGGCTTTATAAAACTCGATGCTTCCACTCAGTGTCCCGTGGTCGGTAATTGCAACCGAAGCTTGGCCAATCGATTCTACTCTATCAACCAGCTGTGGAATTTTCTGCAAACCATCAAGCAAGCTGTAATGGGTATGGTTGTGCAAATGTACAAAGTCAACAAACCCCTGCTCTTTTCGAGCTTGGGCTAAAACTTCGTTTTCATTATTAATAGCATCCCCTGCCATTCACACTCTCCTAACCATATTATAGCAATACTATTTGGCAGCCTTTACTGCGTCTCCAATTTGTTTTATAAATCCACCAACAAATGGAATGCCCCCCAAATATGTAACCATTAGTCCTATTATTATAATAGCTACAGCTGCTCCAAATACTCCAGCAAAGCCGCGCACAAAACCAGATTTAAAATTGAGCCACATTAGCTTTTTTTTATTTTTTAAAATATCTAAAATAATATCCAAAGAAGCCAAGTCTTGTTTTTCTGCATTCTCTTTTTTGCCATCTTTAGGCATTATTTTTTACCTTTTTTAGTATTTCCCTTTAGATCTTTACGAACTTCTTTGGCTGCTACATTTGCTACTTTTTTAGTAGACTTACCTGCCTTTGAAACAAATTTTTTAGTTTCTTTTAATGCTCCACTTTTTTGAGTATTTAATTCTTGCATCAAAACTTTTCCATCTTGAATAAGCTTATCAGCCTCCCTGGCGGCCACTTTGGTTACCTTT
>JBIIKB010000013.1:0-9079 GCA_044233405.1 Candidatus Saccharimonadia bacterium
GAAGGCTTTGTTTACGAGCCCGGGCAGTTTTTAGAAATATATTTAGAACATCCAAACCAAGATGATAGAGGAATAAAAAGATGGTTTACATTGTCTAGCTCTCCGACCGAAGCTCAGTTAATGATTACGACCAGATTGGTTGATAAGCATTCTAGCTTTAAGGATGCGATGTTTAAGCTGGAGCCTAGGGATAGTATAGAAGCCAAAGGGCCCATGGGTAGCTTTGTGATGCCAAAAGACATTAAAAAGCCGCTCGTCTGGATTGCAGGCGGTATTGGAATCACCCCATTTCGTTCGCAAGTGAAATTTCTAATTGATAATCAAGAACAAAGAGATATCACTCTTATTTATTCTAACCGAACAGTAGAGGATATTTGTTTTGAGGATTTATGGGCTAGTGCCAAGGAAAATATAAACAAGTTTAAACTAATTGAGACCTTGGTCGATAAGGTTCCGCCAAACTGGGACGGAAAAACAGGCATGATTAGTAAAGATATGATTAATGATGCTCTTATAAATAAGACCGAGTGTGAATTTTATGTTTCGGGGCCCGAGCCAATGGTTGAGGCTTTTAAGCCAATGCTTATGGAAATGGATGTAAAAGAAGAAAATATCCATCAAGACTGGTTCCCGAACTACACTGAAAAGTTCTAATCTAAATATAGTGCTTATGCTATAATTTGTTTAGTGGCAAAGAAAAAAATCCACAGACATACCTATGTCAAAATGACTTTGGTAACTTCTCTGTTTCATATTGCAGTTGGAGTTTTTGTTGCTGTGTTATTTTTCTTTAATTTTGATATTCAAAATAAAAACTTATTAATATACGTTTTAACTCCATTAGCAGTTTTAGGGCTAGTGTATAACCTGCTGTTGGCGCGCCCTTTGATTAGAAAACGCGAGTTTCTTGCAAAATATTTACAGTTTTTCTTTGTTGTGGCAGAAGCTGCCGTAGTTGTTTATTTCACTGGTGGCACAACATCTATCTGGTATCCTGTCTTTCTAATATTGATTATGGCAGGTTCAGTTCTCGGCTTTAGTGCATTTTTTATAAATGCTGGACTAGTAGCGGTTCTTTATGTTGGCGATATACTGTCATCACTTGCAACTTCCGAGCAGCAGCTTAATGTAAGTTCGTTTCCAAGCACTATTGCCGCAGTAATTTTTGCTGGATTAATTGCTTATACAACAGAAAAATATATTCATTCTGAAAAGCCCGAACAAAAAGTTACCGCCGATCTAGAAAGTTCAAAAATGACCGAGAGACTAATGCTTGGTTCGATTGCCGATCCTGTAGTAGGAATAAACAGTGATCGAAAAATCATACTCATGAATGAACCAGCCCAGGAGCTAACTGGCTGGGATATGCATGATGCGCTCAATTTAGATTATGACCAAGTTTTTAAATTAAGAGATCAAAATGATAAGGAGCTAAATGAAGCAAATGATCCGTTTTCTTATGTATTAGAAAATCATCGTCCAGTTAGCTCAGATAAACTAACTTTACTAAGTAGGGACAAGAAACGTTCGGCCCTGTTTATCTCTGTGGGTCCGACTTCAGATAATGAAGGTCAGCCTTCGGGTGCTATAGCAATACTTAGAGATATTTCTGAACAAAAAGCACTAGCACGAGAAAGAAATGAATTTATATCGACCGCTAGCCACGAAATGCGTACTCCGGTTGCTGCGATAGAGGGTTATATTTCTATGGCTCAAAATCCTAATTTAGCTCAAATCGATGAACGCGCAAAAGGCTTTCTAGATAAGGCTCATGGGTCTGCTATACATCTAGGCAAGCTTTTTCAGGACTTGTTGAGTGTTAGCAAAATTGAAGATAAAAACATTAAAGACAGAAGAGCGGTATTTAATATCAGCGATTTAGTTTTAAAAGTTTCTGCCGAAATGAAGATACTAGCCCAACAAAAAGGTATTCAACTATTTACGCACATATCCGGGGCCGATATCAAAAGCGAAAAGGTAATTGCCCCAACTTATCTAGTTAATGCCGACGAAAGCAGAATAGCTGAGGTGCTAACAAATCTGATTGATAATGCTATTAAATATACCGATGAGGGAAATGTAGATGTAGAAATAGAAGCCGATCAGTCTTTTGTGACAATAAAAATTCACGATACGGGTGTTGGTATTTCGGAGCAGGACCAAAAGCATCTGTTTGAAAAGTTTTATAGGGTAGATAGCGAACTCACCAGAGAAAAGGGTGGTACTGGGCTTGGGCTATATATTGCCCGAAATTTAGTAGAGATGTATGGAGGAAGTGTGTGGGTAGAATCCAGCCCTCAAAAAGGTTCAACCTTCGCATTTAAGCTACCTTTGGTAAAAATGTGATATTATATAATTAATTCTTAAGGTTAGAGGAAAAAATGGCAAAAATACTACTAGTTGAAGATGATATAAGTTTAAGAGACGTTTATTTTGCGAGGCTTCAGGCCGAAGGCTTTGAGCTAGCAGTTGCTAGTAATGGTGAAGAAGCCTTAGCAATGGCAGTTAAGGAACGCCCTGATTTGATAGTTCTAGATATTATGATGCCTCGAATTTCTGGATTTGACGTATTAGACATAGTACGTACCACTCCAGAGATTGCACATACAAAAGTTATTATGATGACAGCACTAGGAAGCCCTACCGATAAAGAAAGAGGCGAGAAGCTAGGTGTTGATAAATACTTAGTAAAGTCTCAGGTAACTCTTGAAGATGTAGTAACCACAATTAAGAAAGTACTAGAAGCACCGGCCGGTGGCAGCAAAGAGCCTGTAGTTGGCAAACCCGAGCAAGCTAACGCCCCGCAGAAAACCCCACCACCTGCGCCTCAGCAGCCACAAGGGCCAGCCCCTCAAAATCCACAAGCCCAATAATCTGTTTGAGCTTAGTGCCACTTATAAGGTATAATTATACCTATGAAAACCAGAACAATGATTAAAGAACTTACCAATATGGTAGGTCAAGAAGCAACCGTAAAAGGCTGGGTCCATGTCAGAAGAGACCACGGTAAGTTAGCTTTTTTTGAAATCAGAGATGCCTCAGCGGTAGTTCAGGCTGTTTATTTTAGGTCTGGTCAGGAATTAGACGGCGTAGTAGAAAAACTTAGAACTGAATTTGTAGTAGAAATATCTGGCGAAGTTAAGGCTCGACCCGAAAAAATGATTAATCATGATCATCCTACAGGAACTATCGAGTTTGAAATAAAAGACCTCCAGATAATTAGCGAGGCCGAAACAACTCCTTTTGAAATAACCGAGGACAAATCAGCTATTCATGAAGAAGTCAGAATGAAACATCGTTATTTGGATTTGCGCCGTGAAAGCATGCAAAAGAACATGCGCTTTAGGCACAAATTTATTAATTTAATCAGAAATTATATGGATGAAGCAGGCTTTGTAGATATTGAAACTCCAATTCTTACAAAATCTTCCCCGGAAGGAGCTCGTGACTTCTTGGTGCCCTCAAGATTAAGTGAGGGCAAATTCTATGCACTGCCTCAGGCACCGCAGCAGTTCAAACAGTTGCTTATGATTTCAGGCTTTGAAAAATACTACCAGATAGCTCGATGCTTCCGGGATGAAGACCAGAGGGGCGATAGACAGCCAGAATTTACGCAGCTAGATATGGAAATGAGCTTTGTTAATGATAAAGACATTATGGACTTTAACGAAGCAATGTTTAAATCGGTTATTAAAAATCTAATGCCCGAAAAAGAGATGCCCGAAAATTTTGAAGTTATAACTTATGCCGAGAGCATGCAAAAGTATGGTACAGACAAGCCAGATTTAAGAAAAGACAAAGACAATCCAAATGAACTTGCTTTTGTTTGGGTAGTAGATTTTCCAGTATTCGAAAAAACACCCGAAGGTCATATAACGTTTGCTCACAACCCATTTGCCAAGCCTCATGATGAAGACATGCATTTGCTAGATTCGCAAAAAGAAGAAGACCTTTTAAGGATGAGGGCATATTGCTTTGACTTAGTTCTTAATGGAGTAGAAGTTAGTAGTGGTGGCTTAAGGATTCATGATCCAAAAATCCAAAAAGCAGTATTTGAAAGATTTGGCTTAAGTGACGAGGACGTAAAAGAGCGTTTTGGAGAATTCTTGGAAGCCTTTAAGTATGGCGTTCCTCCGCACGGCGGAATGGCACCGGGGCTAGACAGATTGATTACAGTCTTATTGAATGAAACTTCAATAAGAGAAGTGATAGCATTCCCTAAAACAGGAGATGCCAGAGACTTGATGTTTAAGAGTCCTTCTGAGGTCAGGCCAGAACAACTAAGAGAACTTGGCTTATCAATCAAAGAAAAAAAGGATTAATATGCCTTTTGTTTTGGAGCTCGAAAATTTTCAAGGTCCATTCGATTTATTGCTGAATTTACTAGATAAGCAAAAACTTGAAATAACCGAAATTTCACTTTCTAAAATTACTGATGACTATCTAGATTATATTTCTCAAATGAACTTAACAATTGAGGAAATGAACTCATTTTTATATATCGCAGCAAAACTCAGCCTAGATAAGTCTAGGGCCGTAATTAACATACCAGATACAGAAGACGAAATAGACTTAACTGAATCGCTAAAACAATACCAGCTAATAAAAAAGCAGGCTCAAATATTAGCTAAATTTTCAAAAGGCAGAATGTATTCCAGACAAAAAAATCTATATAAAAACACTAAAACTGCACAAATACTACCGCTAGAACTAGCAAATATTTATTCTTCAATTTCAATAAATCTCGAGCTCTCGCAAAAAACACATACTTTAAAAAATAACAAAGACTATCTCGATAAAGCTAAGGTTAAATTTAACATACATGTTAGCAGGCTTAGGGAGTATTCGATTGATGAAATCATGTCCGTTCCCAAGAACCGAACCGAGGCAATTGTATTTTTCATGTCGATTTTAGAGCTTATAAAAAAACAGCAGCTAAGCGGGCAGGCAAACATACTAATTGGAACTTCTAAATGAATCTGACAGCTAAAATTATTACTATTCTTTTTTACTCAAGTGAGCCTATAAATATTACATCTTTGGCTAAAAACGTAGGTATCAAAAGTAGTGAATTATTGGACGAGATTAAGACTGCTAACCGCAAACTTTCTGATTTGGGGCTAATTATAATAACTGATGGATCAACGGCGCAAATGGCTGCTAAGCCAGAATATACCAGCCTGATTGATGAATTTTACGATTCTACTCCACAGGCCTTAAGCCAGCCAGCCCTTGAAACATTAAGCGTAGTTGCCTACCAACAACCAATAAGCAAAGATGAGATTGATGAAATCAGAGGTGTTAGTAGTGAACAGTCTATAAAAAACCTTCTAAACAAGCATTTGATAAAAAAGGGTGTAGTTGGTGGCCTGGATAAATACAAAACTACCACCGATTTTTTGAAGCTCATGGGAATTGAAGATATTAACCAACTTGAAGGCTATGAAAATGCGCATAAATAAATTCCTAGTTAATGCCGGTCTAGCCGACTCCAGAAGAAAAGCTGATGAACTAATAAAGGCTTCTAGGGTGAGTGTTAATGGAAAAACGATTACCGAGCTTAGCACCCAAATAGGTGATGATGATAAAGTTTTGCTAGATGGTCTTGAAGGTAAATCTAGAGAGGATATTTATATAGCCTACAACAAGCCTCGTGGCGAAATATGTTCTCACAAAAGGTATGGCGATGACAAAACTATTTTCGATAGTTTACCTAAATCATTTTCGAAGCTCAAGATTGCCGGTAGACTAGATAAAGACAGCGAGGGAATTTTAATCTTAAGTTCAGATGGCACTTTCATAAATGAAATATCGCACCCTAGCAAGAAAAAGACTAAGGCCTACTTAGTAAGTAGTATTGTGCAAATTAAAGACGAAGATATAGCAAAGATTAATGAAGGTATTAAGCTCGAGGATGGAATAAGCAAAATGAAGACCACGCGTGTAAGTGATAATATAGTTAAAGTTGTTATGAATGAAGGAAAAAACCGACAAATAAGAAGAACTCTTGAAGCGATAGACCGGCCAGTCATAAAGCTTGTGCGAATTAGAGTAGGAAAATTTTCCAGTCATAAGTTAGCCCAAAAAGAATATATGTTTATTAAGCCCGAGGATGTTTTGTGAATTTAGTTGCTACTATAGGATTATTTTTTAGTTTACTTGTTAATTCTGGCTTGGCATTTATTAAGCCCATAGAAAACCTTTTCGTTGTTGGTGCTAAAGAAAATAACAAAATACCCTTTGTGAAGCAGCCTTATTCGACTCAGCCAACCCCCAAATCTAATTATAAAAAATTTAATGCTTTAGCTTCAGCATCGGTAATTTATGATACAGGTTCTGGCACAAACTTACTAGAAAAAGATATTAGCACCCCCAGACCAATTGCATCACTTGCTAAGCTTATGACCGCTTTGGTCATAATGGAATCACACAAACCGAATGAAGTTGTTACAGTAGGAAAACTTCCGGCTCTTGGACCTGAAGACCAAAAGCTTGGATTAGTTGAGGGAGAAGAAATTACTGTAGGAGAGCTTTTAAAAGCAATTTTAATTTATTCGGCCAACGATGCTGCGAACGCACTTGCAATCTACGATAGTGGCTCGGTAGAGGATTTCTCAAAAAAAATGAATGATAAAGCCAAGCTTTGGGGGATGGCAAATTCAAATTTCGACGAACCAAGTGGATTGAGCACGAAGAATACTAGCACCCCAAAAGATTTAATAAAGCTGGCTAGCGTACTATCAACAAATCAAACTTTTAAAGAGATAACTTCCACGGCCAATTCAAAGATTTTTAATCAAGACGGTAAGGCTTATACTCTTACAACCACAAACAAAATATTAGGTAGTGGTGGTGTAGTGGGAATGAAGACGGGATATACATTAGATGCCGGTCAATGTCTCATAACTGCCGTCGAAAGAAACGGCCGTCGAATCATTACAGTGGTCTTGAATAGCCCTGACCGTTTTCAAGAAAGCAAAAATATGATAGAATGGGCCTTCAATAACCATATTTGGCAATAAAATGAAGAATTTATCAAGAGTAATAATTGTTGGCCAACCAAACGTTGGAAAAAGCGTGCTGTTTAATCGACTGACCCATAGTAATCAGGCGATTACTTCGCATGTGGCTCACACAACCCGCGATCAGAATAGGGGTGTGGTAAAGCACAATGGCGTGCAGTTCGAATTGGTTGATAGTGCTGGCTTTGCAAAGCCTACAGATGAGCTTAACAAGCTTGCCATATTGCAAATTGAAGATGCAGTTAATATGAGCGATTTAGTTGTATTTGTAGCCGATGGAACCACTCAGCTAAATAGTGACGATCTTAAACTTGCTAAATTAGTAATTAAATCTAAGCTTCCAGTAATACTGCTTATTAACAAGCTAGACAAAAAGGAGTTTAACTCCGACTTTAGCTATTATCGTAAGCTTGGTTTTGAAAACATCATGCAGGCATCAGCCCAAAATGGACAAGGCATAAATGATCTATTAAATGAAGTGGTGATTAAAATACCACGTAAAAAAGCCGCACAAATTAAAGAGTCAATTAAGATCGCAATTCTTGGTCGACCAAATGTAGGCAAGAGTGCGCTCATTAATGCTTTAGCTAACGAAGAAGTTGCCTTAGTATCGGACATAGCCGGTACAACTCGTGATGTAAACTTGGCAGAAGTAAAATATAAAGATATTATCTTGGACTTTTTTGATACTGCCGGATTGCGTAGGCGTGGAAAGATTTCGAAAGGTATTGAGTTCTTTTCGGCGACTCGAACAAAGTCAGCCATCGAGCGGGCCGATGTCTGCCTGGTGCTAATTGATGGAACTGAAGGTCTCACAAAGCAAGACGAACATATTATAGGGATGGTCAAAGACGCTCGAAAAGCACTAATCGTAGCAGTTACCAAATGGGATGCAATCGAAGACAAAGAAGATAACACCATGGCCGAAATGGGAAATATTATTAGCCACAACCTGCAATATGTTTGGTGGGCACCACTTATTTTCACATCTAGTGTTGAGAAGCAGAATCTAGAAAAACTCAAGCAAATCATTGTTGAAGTAAATAGCCGACGAGGAACCAAAATTCCTACCAAGGAACTAAATGATGTGCTAAAAACTGCTGTCCAAAAGCAGCCGCCCGTAACGACTAGAGGGTTCCATGCCAAAATGAACTATGTCACGCAAACAGGAAATGACCCGATAGAATTCAGCGTATTTGGAACTCACCCCGAGCTAATTCACTTTAGTTATATGCGCTATATTGAAAACCAACTTCGACAGAACTTCGAACTAACCGGCGTACCCATTAAGTTAGTATTTAAGAGCAAGTACAAAGAAGATAAAGTATAATTAGCTTATGAAACTAATTGTTGGACTAGGCAACACAGGAGATGAATACGAAAACACACGCCATAATTTAGGCTTTATGGTAATTGATGAAATATCTAAAAAATATAAGTTAAATATTAAAAATGAAAAAAAGCTTAAAGCCGATATGTGTGTAACTATGTTAAATGAGGAGACGGTTATTTTGGCCAAACCTACAACTTATGTGAATTTAAGCGGTGACAGTGTGGTAAAAATTGCTAATTTTTATAAAATTCAAACCCAAGACATATGGGTAATATCAGATGATTTAGCTTTGGATTTTGGCACTGTTCGTGTGCGTGTAGGTGGTAGCAGTGGGGGTCACAACGGGCTTAAAGATATTATTTCTAAAATGGGCGATAATTTCACGCGATTTAGGGTTGGTATAAAAAATGACATGCTCGAAAAAGTCCCAACCGAAAAATTTGTCTTACAAAAGTTCAATAAAGAAGAGCAGGACTCGCTTGAGGATGTGGTAAAAAAGAGTGCTGAAATAGTACTAGATTCACTAAAAAATGGCGTAGAGCATACGTCAATTTAATAAAATTAAAAGTTTATTCCGCTCCATGCTAGCAATTGATTTTTGGACTTGCTAAGCTAGGTTTATCAAATACAAAAACAAAGAAATAAAAAACAGACCAGCCGTATAAACTCGAACTGATCTGTTTGTTATTCCCTTTAAAGCCCCCTTAGCGGGATTTGTGCGGCC
>JBIIKB010000035.1:0-5808 GCA_044233405.1 Candidatus Saccharimonadia bacterium
TAGCCATGGGCTAGGTGTAAATCTGATTTTTCCATCTAAAAGGACTGGGTTCGAACCAAAGCCAGTTATTATAGATTTTTTGGTATTAAAATCACCATCGTTAAAAAGTTTTCGGCCGTTCACTGCTAGTTCGATATTAGTGATCCTTTTTTATTTATAATGGGATTTTGAAACCTGCGAAAGCTATACACCGGCCTAGTAGGTATAATAATTATTTTTCATAATGATTTGATATGCTTTTTATCAGCTAAATTTTTATATAAACTTATTAGCGAATTGATCTGATTTATTTGTTTAATACATTCAGTATTTTCAAGCATAGACTTACTCATATTATAAATTTTACTGGGGGAACTATGCACTTCGTTTATTGCATGGGCAATCTGTGTTGGGCTAGAACTAGAGCTCAAAATTGAACCCCCAGAAGGAATTGTCTCACTCAAGTCAGGGTCACAATAAATCACAGGTAGGCCGGTAGCTATTGCCTCCAGTAAAACCATGGGTTGGTTATCAAAATCAAATGATGTGTATACTAAACAGTGATGATTCTTCATTTCATCTAATAGTCTTTGTTGAGTAACTCCACCACGCACTACCACTCGACCGCTTAAATTTTTCATTGCTACGCTTTTGAGTACCTTTTTTAAAGCCACTCCTTCACCATATAAGTCAACAACGTAATCAAATTTAAGCTTTTCTATAGCTTGCAAAAATTCTAGAGGTCTTTTCTCAGGAGAAACCCTTCCACACCACATAATTTTTAACTTAGAGTTTCTGCTATATTTTCTTCTTTCCGGCCTGCCTATCTTTCTTAGAACAGATTGCTCTAAACCGTTTGATAATATAATCGTCGGCTTTGTAAGCCCATAATATTGTAGTTTTTTTGCGAAATGATAAGACGGTACTATGACTTGGTCTGCATAATTAGCATGGCTCACCATCAAGCGCCACATCCTACGTGCTGTAATAGTTTTAGACTGTGGGCCTTTTCGACTGATCAGCACATCCTTATGCGAAATATGTTTACTATGAAGCTTAGTCAATATGGCGCTAAAAAGACCCGGCAAGGGAAGCACTTTGCTTGCATATACATCCTCCCTACCATGCATGGATTGAACAGACGGTATACCTAATTCCTTTGCCACAATTAGACCCGCTACTCCTGCTGCCATGTCTGAATGAGAGTGAACAATGTCAATATCTTTGAGCATTACGATTCCCTTTCTAGCAGCCTCAATGACCTTCTTTGTAGTTCCAGCCACAGAATATCCATCTGGCTTAAATAATTTTAGCGTAGGAAGAATGACTACATTTGGATCATTGCTAGGAATGTGGCCTGGGCAAAAAACCGTAACTCTATGCCCTTTTTTCTCGAGCGCTTCTTTTTGCGCCTTGATAGATGTTTGGATACCTCCAAGTGTAGGCAGATAATAATCTGTAAAAATAGCTATATGCATAATTAGTAAATTGGTATTTTCCCTTTAAGGCTAATGCTGCTGTTGATATCACCCTTTGGATCAAAACTTTTTGTTGATTTAATCCAGTTAAATGTATCACTCAAACCTTCTTCAAGGCTATACCTTGGCCTATAGTCAATCACTTCCTTGGCTTTTTTGATACTCATTGTTGATTCATGTTTGAGCTGTAATACTAGATCTTTAGTCACTATGGGCTCGTTTTTTGAGACTTTAATTTTATACGGCAATTCAGCTATAGCAGCTACTATCATCCCGACTAAAAATGGTACCTCTATAATTTTAATTTTTTTGTCGAATAAGTTTAGTACTTTACTAATAAATTCTTTTGCCGATAATTGTTCTACATCGGTAATATTAAAAACATGCTTTCCCGTAGGGGTATTATTAATTATTAGCCTCACGGAATCAACGATATTGCCTACGTGGGTAACAGAGTATTTGCTTTTGCCAGATCCTGGTAATATAAATCGCCCATGCCTTATGTGCTTAATTATATTAGGTACAATAGTTCTATCACCCGGCCCGTAAATAACGTGAGGTCTTATAATAATTACTGAATCAAAGCAACTAGCATTTTGTACTATTTTTTCAGCCTGAACTTTTGTCTCTGCGTAATAATTCAAATAGCGCTTAGCATAAGGGGCTGATTCTGCAACATTTATCTTATCTAAAAAAGGATCGTATACGCTCGCACTACTAATGTAAACAAAGGTTTTGGAATGCATTTTTTTTGCAGTATTGATGGCATTGACCGTACCTACCACATTAGTGTCATAAATCTCTTTCTTGTCACCCCAAAACTTCACATAGCTCGCTGTATGTATAAAAAAATCAGCGGATTCTCTAATTTTAGAAAAGCTCTTTGTTATATCCCATCGCACGTATTCCGAATATTTATAAATTTCAGACGATGGTTTTTTTGCCCTGCCAAAACCTATTATTTTGTAGCCATCCGAATATAATGAACGGGCTAGGTGTGACCCCAAAAAGCCTGTAACCCCAGTTATCGCAATTGTCTTATTATTATTTTGCATTTTCACTTATGAGCTCTCTAAGCGCTAATTTATTTACCTTAAGCTGCCTACCACTCCTAGGTAATTCCATAAACAATATATGGTCTGGAAATGCATGTGTATCTATAGAATATTTACCTGATTTAATTTGATTAAAAATATAAGAGGCGCCTATATTTGCTAGTCTGTTAGGCTCTACTATAAGGAATATCTCTTCATCAAATTTGACAGGGTTAAATATCCCTATCATAGCGCAAGCCTTCACCCCGGGAATGGATTCTATGATTGGCTCAAAAACAGCAGGATAAATATTGTAATCGCCTCTTAATATCATATCTTTCTTGCGGCCCATCATGACAATATTACCTTTTTCAATCTTTACAATATCGCCGGTTAGTATTTCTTTCAGAATGCCAGTTTTTCCAAGGTATTTTTCACACATATGTGGCCCAGAAACTATAAGCTCGCCATCATTGGCTATTTTTATATTAATACTATCCACGGGTCTGCCCAATAAATCACCGATTGTCCCATGTGAAGCTTTTAGCCGTCCATCCACCATGGCTATGGGTAATATTTCTGTCATGCCATAAATACAGGTGATTTTGACCTCTTTTCTAGTTATGGCAATCATTTTTTTGAGAAAGCTCTTATAAACTGGAGCTGAGCCTAAATAAATATGTCTGATATTTTTCGGTAAATACTGACCTTTTTCTATGCAATAATTTATGAGTGGTATTAGTTCACCTGGTGGACCAAACAATATATTTGCATTATATTTCTTGATGCTGGTAAGAAATTTTTTAGGTAATAACTTTTTGTTCTGTACTACAACCTCCACTCCTAAGCCTACACCAATAAGCAAAAAGTAAGGCAAACTAGTATAAAAAACTGAATTGTTGTCCTTTCTTATGGACTTTCTTAGGATGCGTAAAGTTGAAATTAATGAACCCTGGGTATGGACTACTCCTTTTGGTGTACTGGTGGTCCCTGATGTAAAAACAATTAAAACCCGATGCTGGGCCTTGGGTAATTTTATGTTATGATCAACATCTTTTAGTAGGATTTTGTAATTTTTGTAGACAAGGTTTAAGAGCGGGTGTTTACCACGATGAAAAATATTTATTCCCTCAATACTGGGCAAATCTGGTATATCAATCCTCTTCCTGATCATAGATAATGCAAAAGGTATTCTATTTAACAAAATGACTTCATCATCTATTAACGCCCATTTTGGTTTGGCCTTTTTGATGCGTTCTTGAAATACCTTGCGTCCCATGCCTGGGTCTGCTATTACACTAATTCCTCCGGCATACATAACGCCTAGTATCCAAACCACGGATTCTATTCCTGGTCTAGATAAGAGTAGGGCTCTATCCCCTGTTTTCATTCCTTGCAGGCAAAGGTTTTTAGCAAGCAATTTGGATTTTCTTATTAGCTCGCGATAAGTAATGCTTCTACCATTGGTCTGTCTTATGGCTTTACTATTTGGAAATTTTTTCGAAGTATCCTCAATTATGCTCAATATTGATTCAGTTTTATTATTTTTAATGACTTCAAGCCTTTTCATATTTTAATTTAAGAGTTCTGTAACCTGGAAAGCTACTACCACGAGTATAGTGGCGCTCTACTATAACTGGTGAACCCTTAATATTTAGTAAGGCGCCTATGATAGTTCTAAGTTCTTTTTTTGCTAATTCCGAACCTAAGCAAAAATGTGGGCCTGCCCCAAACCAAAAACTCCGTAATTGGTCATTTTGTTTACGATGGATATCAAATGCGAATGGCTTCGGGTAATATTTTGGATTTTTTAAAATATTTACTAAGACCACTAAAAGTCTCCTGTCTTTTTTGAATGAATATTGACCAATCTTGCAGTCCTTTAAAACACTATGCAAGACCATGGGTGAAGGAGAGGTAATTCTTAGCCCTTCGTCGATCGCATCATTAAGATATTTTTTATTTTTTGCAAGATAATCCCATTGGCCATCTTCTATCAATATTGCAATTATTCTAGGGAGCGATGAAGAAACAGTTTCAGTTCCAGCTACCATTAAAGTGGTCAAAAGAGCTTTTGCATCATCAAAGCTAAATTTTCTCTCCTTTAACTTTGCAATAACTGACATCTTGTTAATATTTTTTTTGTTATAATATGGCTCTATCATGTCTGTAAACTCTTTATAATAACTTCTGGCCGTACTCCACTCTTCATCGGAGAGTTTATGGGTTGCAATATTGATATAGCCCGTAATCTTGTCACTCAGCTCTGCAACCTTAGGGAGTATTTCAAAAAAATCTTTCTCTTTTGAAGTTATACCTAACATTTGGCATGTCATGCGAGCAGTACATTTCTTAATGAAGTCTGCAACATCAACCGTTTCTCCTTTTTCTAACTTTCTTTTAATGACTTGTATCTCTTCATTTAATGCCGCTCCTACCATAGGTTCAATAAACTCTGGCTGAAAAATTGCTAGCAGTTTAAATTTGAATTCTCGGTGATCTTCACCCTGCATATTAAACAATGCTTGGCTTTCACTACCCATTAGCCCTGAGACTAGTTCGCCTATGCTGCCTGTATGACTCGAGCTAAAATGAATAGTGTCTTTAAGTGCTTCCTTTGCCAAAAAAGGATCATTTACAAAATAGCTTACACCGGGCACCCAAACAGATTTGCCGAAAAATCTAGTTGATCTCGTAAAAATATACTGAAAAGGACTATTCGCCAGATATACCATCTCTTCATGTAGCCTTGCCCTCAACTTCATTTTTTCGACTGAATTAGCAACCAAACATCACCAAGCTTTGTTTTTGAACGAAGCTCATTAGGCTCAATATCGATGTTGTACCTAATTTTCAAAATAGACAAGAGCTCCCCCACATCAATCGAATCTTTTATGTAGTCTATCAAATCTAGGCTATCCTCTGAATTAGTAGGTATATCAAAAAGCTCTTTAAGCAATTCTAAAAAATCATTTTTAGTAATTTTCATTCAATATATTATATATCACTATGCCTGAATAGCTAGTGTGCAAACAAATTCTTCAGTTATGATCCATTTTCCAGACCATCTCTTTCCGGCCCTACTAATAGTAAAAGTCAATTTGCTTGCATTGGTCGATGTTATTTTGTATTGACGTATATCAAACAACTTAGAGTCAGCTTTTTGCGCAGCTTCTTTGGCAGTCCAACAGGCCAATAATCCTTCCTTACCTAGTCGTTTTAGTAACCGTTGCTCATCGAAATCAGCAATATAATCAAAAAGTTCGGGAGATCTTACTTTTTTGTATTCTATATCGGTTCCAATTGGCATATGCGAG
>JBIIKB010000015.1:0-8830 GCA_044233405.1 Candidatus Saccharimonadia bacterium
ATAAACCTAAAGAATATAAAAATAAATGCAAAAACAGCAATAAGTCCGTAGCGCTCTATACTATCCATGGCATCACGTAGCCCCGGAGGCGCCACCGCATAAAGTATTCTGCTGCCATCCAAAGGTGGAAATGGAATCATATTAAATATAAAGAAAGCTACATTAACCAACACAAACTGCAGTAAAAATGCACCACCCAGTCCCCCTACATCGACAAATCGCAAATACACCCCAACTACCAAGGCCATTAGTAGATTGCTGGCTGGTCCTGCAAAAGCCACCAGTGCGGCTCCCCACCTACCATATCGAACTGCATAGGGGTTAAATGGCACCGGTTTAGCTGCCCCAAATACTACTGGGCTTCCCAAAAGTATCAAACCTAATGGTAAAAGCAATGTTAAAAACGGATCAATATGCTTTGCTGGGTTTAATGTAAGCCTCCCCTCATTTTTAGCGGTCACATCACCTAGCATATGCCCGGCCCAAGCATGACTAAACTCGTGCACTGTCAGTACAATCACCAAAATAATTACATAAAATACTATCGAATATATAAGTTCCATAACATAATTTTAGCACCCTAGCATGGTTTATTACACACCCCCGTTAGATGTTGATTAAAGAAGGCAGATGTGTTAATATATTCAAGTTATGTCATACAGATGCGATCTAACAGGTAAAGGAAAGCAGTTCGGAAACCATGTGAGTCACTCACAGAGGCACGTTAAGCGTACCTGGAAACCAAACTTGCAGACCAAGACCCTAATCATCGATGGCCAGAAGGTAAAACTTCGCCTAGCTGCTAGTACTATCCGTACTTTAAACAAGTACCAGAAGCAGATAGATGCAAAAGAACTAGAAAACGCCAAGAAATAACCCCTCCTGAACCGAGGGGCTTATTTTTTTTATTTAACAATGTTTTTTATTTAAGTATCACTAACTGCTGGCTGTCAGTCGGCAGGTCTTTTTTGATAATCTTGAATTTATCGGTTGGCTCCACATCTTTACCAAATTCGGCCTTTATTTTGGTAAGCTCACCTTCATTTTCCATAATTGGTATGAGTATTCGTGGTTCTACTTGGGTGATAATCTTGTTCATAAGATCAGACTTGTCCTCTTTAACTGAGATAGCAAGGATATCTACACCACCCATCCTATCAAGCTGGTCATCACTAAAGGTTGATTCCATATCAATTGCATAAGTTACGTGCATATCGTCTATCACCACACTGAAGCAGGTGTTTTCTGGAGTGATTTCGATTCCATCCACCATACTGCCAAGCACTTCATACTCGCCTGGTCCGTAAAAGGCCTTGAAGTCACCCTGGAAGGCCTCGGGATTGTTAAATAAGTACAGGTCAGCTTTAGTTTCTTTCTCCGGATTAATAACAATAGTGGCATTCTTGCCAGCTAATTTAATTGAGTTCTTGTTTGAAAATGTAATATCCATGCAAATTATTGTAACAGATTAAACACCTATGTTGCTAGGTGTTTGTTACCTCATCAATCTTTTCTTTAACATAATCCGAGCCCATAGTATCAAAGATTACATCGATAATCGCAGCCACAGGTACAGCCAAGATTACTCCGATTGGCCCAAGCAGCGTAAAGCCAATCAAGGCAGCTAGCAGTATAATTACAGGTGAAACACCAATGGCTTTATTGAACAGCTGTGGAGATATGACATTTGCTAAAATTAACTGCAATACCACCGTGAGGGCTATAAATATCAATGCAGCTGTGGGCGATACGACCAGTGCTGCCAATGTGGCTGGTACTGCACCAATAAAAGCACCAATAAATGGAACAAATTGCAAAACACCTGCAAAAAGCGCCAACGAAAGTGCTACCTTAACACCAAGTAAGCTTAAAATGATATATGTTGTAATAAATACAATAAAAGACATAATCAACTGATAGCGAATCCATCTTCCAAGCTTAACTGAGCTTTCTCTACCTATCTCCAAAACCTCCTTTTGGCGTTTTTTACCAGGCACATAGCGTACAATGGCGAGCAAAATATCTTTGCCACTCATTAAAAAATAAAATGTCAGCACCAAGAAGGTAATAAAACCAAACACACTGCCAATTACGCCAGTTGCAGCTTGCCCCACTTGATTAGCCAAGGCCTCTGGTGGTCTTCTTAATATCGAAACCATCCTATCAAAGCCCTCTAAAAGTAGCGGTTGGCTAGATAGAGTCTGTTCTATTTGTTTTTGGTAGCTAGGAAAGTTGGTAAAAATACTGTTTACCTGGCTTGTAATGCTTGGAGATATAGCAAAAATTAAATAACCCAATAGCACAAATACCAAGGTGTATATGACTGTAACGGCTAGCCAACGAGGAAAACGCATTTTCTCTAACCTACGAACAGATGGGTTTAGCCCCGCAGCAAAGATCAAACTTGCCACAATAATAACTACTACGCCCGATAAATACCAAAGCATCGCGCACAAGGCGACAACAATAGCTAGATATATAAACGACATCGGCGAAATAGTCACCGTTACCCTATCACTACGCTTCATAAGCTTAATTATTGCATAAATTTAAGCTTTAGCCAAAGTGCTTATGTTTATTAATCAGGTTTTTCTTCGGATTGAACACTTACCTTTGTAGTTTCGTCTTCAGTTTCTGCGGCTGTTTCTTTGGATTCTTTGGAGTTAGGGAAAACACCTATCTTATCACATAGTATTATTTTGTTTTCATCTAAAATATCGGTTAAGAATCGATCATTAAGATTTCGTCTGTAGTCATAATCTTCAACAGTTAAGGCAGCATAGTTTAGCTCTCGGTTCATTTCCTTTTCCATATCTACAACAATCCTGGCTAGCTGGGATTTGTTCATATCGCCAATTATGAAAATGTCTATCTGCTGGTTGCTTCCTCTTACAAAAGCACCTGTCAAAAAGGCCATTCGGACATTTCCAGCTTTTTGTAGTTGCTTAAGTATCTGGTCTTCCTCCTTAGTCTGTTTGATTTCCTTAGACTTAGCCGGAATTCGCTGAAAAATAGACTGCAATTCTTTATGGAATTTATATTTAGGGTTAACCTCATAGTACAATCGGTTACTTTGGCTGACCGAACGAACGATACCGATATTGAGTAGGTTTTGGAGCTCACGACGTACTGAATTTATTTGCTCGTCGATTTTGCGAGTGATTTCGCGCACGTAAAACGGTCGGTCTGGGTTGTTATAAAATAGACTCAAAAGCTTGACTCGCGTCTTCGATCCAAACAATTGTTCAAACATTTTTACTCCCCTTCCTCTTAAAAAATTGTGTTCTAAAGCACAATTTACAGATTAATTAAGCTCATTATACGAACATTTGAACAAAATTTCTAGACTATTTGAATAAATTTTTATGGGCGTTTTGCGGCGAACTTTCGTGCGCTATTTTCTAGTTCATCATTGAGCTCTTTTAGCTTAAGAGTTTGGCCACTGTGCTTAATGGCCTGTCGCAAGAGCCAATCAGCAACTTTTGGATTCTTTGGCAAGAATGAGCCATGCAAATAAGTTCCAATGGCATTTTTGTAAATCACTCCTTCGAGCTTATCGTTAGGATTATTGCCATAACCTTTCTTAACCACGCCTAGCGGATTAGCTCTGCCTATAAACTCGGTGGCTCCACTGTGGTTCTCAAAGCCGACTAGCTGACCAAACTTTTCTGATTGAACGACAATATTTCCAATCATGCGAGTATCAGTCGCTTTAGATATAATATTGAATAATCCAATACCTTGAATTTGGCCATAGTCATTGCTTATAAAGTATTCCCCCAAAAGCTGGTACCCGCCACAAACCGAAAGTAGCGGCCCTCCAGACTCAACAAAATCTCTTATCTGGCTAGCTTTTTTTAATAGGTCGTTTGCAACTACCAATTGACCTTTATCCTGTCCACCACCAATAAAAATTAAATCAATATCATTAGGTATTTTTTCGCCAACCTCAACTCTTACTACTTCATTTTTAATAGATCGCCAATTCATTCTTTGCACCAGGGCCAAGGTATTGCCATGATCGCCGTAGATACTCATTCTTTCAGGATAAAGGTGGGCTATTTTGATTTTTTTCATTGCCAATACTCCTTAGCTTTTTCATCTTCAGATACTATTTTAGATCTCATGCTGAGCATTGCAGTATAAGTTGGTAGCATAAATACCTTACTTCTCTTGCTAGAATTCATTTCTATCTTAGCCAAAAGCTTTGATTCGTCTGGCTCTATAGAAACCCCCTTTATTCCTGCGTATTTTAGCCTTAGGGCCATATCGTAAGCCCTAGACCCGCCAACCAGTATCTTGCCCTTGTAATCAGACAGATCCTCAAAGGCTGCATCCCAGAGCCAACTTATATCGCGCCCATCGGCATAATTATCGTTAATAACAAACACTAAAAGCCTATCTTTTTCTTTTAAGAGATAGCTCTGAATCGCCTGATTAAGCCCTGTTGGGTTTTTAATTAGAAGAAGTAACAACTCTCTGCCCTTATAACTAAGGGCTTCAGACCTGCCAAAAGCTGCGGAAGACTCATTAAGCGCAAAAATTATATCTTTATCGGATATTTCCAGCGCAATTTTGGCAGCTGCAAAGGCAGCTACCGAGTTGTAGACATTAAAAAGACCAGGCATATCCAACTTTATAACTTTTGTTGAATTATTTACAACAAATTTAATATTTTCTATTCCTTTTTGTTTTACATCTTCAGCCACGAAATCTAATTTTGGCCTAGTAAAAGCACCTCTTTTGCCTCTGTACCTACCGATATGACTAAAATATCTATCTGTATAATGTAGTTTTTCCTGAGTAAACGGGTCAAATATACTATCGGCCGTGTAATCGTGTTTTAATTTAGGGCCATTGTAGTTAGCTACCCCAAAATATGTAGCTTTTCTCTCGTTTTCTAGGTTATAGCCCAAACTAGCAACCAAAGGATCATCTGCGTTTAGAACTAAATTGGCTCCAGGCAAATCCTCGAATAAAGATCTGAAGCTTCTAGCGATTTTATCAAGCTCCCCATATCTATCCAGTTGATCTCTGAACAGATTTGTCACCACAATGGTATCGGGCTTAATAGCTCGACAAACCTTGGGCATAAATGCCTCATCAACTTCAAATAAACCAACCTCGGCCGAGATTTTAGAAGAAATATCGACACTATCCGTGAGTGAAGAAATCAATCCACGTTCCATATTAGAACCAGTTCTATTGTGAACATAGGTAATACCAGCCTCATCGAGCATATTTGCTATCAGTTTTGAAGTAGTTGTTTTGCCGTTCGTACCAGTAACCACGATAATTCCCCTGGGGAAATTATTTAACACCAGCTTCTGTAAGATATCCTTATCAATTTTTTTTGCCACTAATCCTGGAAAAGAAGAACCCCCACTACCCGATACTCGATTCAGTTTGGAGGCTGCTTTAGCAGCTAATATGGCAAGTAAACTACGCATATGCTTATTGTATCAGATACTTTCCAAGTATTGTTTAGCAATCTTTAAAGCTTCGGTTGGATTTATTACCCAAGCAATGGCTTTATTGCGCTTAAACCAAGTGATTTGTCGTTTAGCCAGGTCTTGGGAAGCACTGTTTATTGTAGTTTCAACATCATTAAGCTTGATTTGACCATCCAGCATAGCCCCTACTTGTTTATAACCAATAGTCTGCAAGCTCGGACAATCTTTACCATACTTTTTTCGCAAAGCTTCGACTTCTTGAACAAAACTATTATTCAACATCTGCCTTGTTCGTATAGCTATATTTTGCTTTAGCATAAGCTTTTCTGGGTTTAGACCAATTATTTTACACTTTATCTTGAGCTTTTTTGTATCACTTTTATCCACCGGTCCCCGCTCTAATAATTGGGTTAGTCGTTGAATGTTATTAACATCGATATTATTCATTTCTTCCGGGTAAGTTTTTTTAGCTAGCTCCAATATTTGCCCCTTATTCATCTCGCTGACATCTACAATCGGTTGGCTGTTTCTGAATTGATAATCAAACAGATATGCATCTATGTATAGTCCGCTTCCACCAACGACTATAGGCAGCTTTCCGCGCACTCGAATGTCTTTTACAGCTTCGACACAAGCTTTTTTGAAGTCGGCAGCACTAAACACTTCACCGGGCTCAATGATATCCAGTAAGTGATGCGTAATTTCTTGCTGTTCAACTTTGCTTGGCTTAGCTGTGCCGATATCCATGCCTTTATAGATTGTCCGAGAGTCCGCACAGATAATCTCGCCATTATATTTTTTGGCCACTTCTATTGCCAATGATGTTTTGCCTGAGGCAGTAGGCCCCACTATTACTAGTAACTTATCTTTCATCTAAACTTTACGCGTTGAAATTTCTTCGAGTATTGAATTAACAGCTTCATCTAAGTCCTTAGAGCCCTCATCGCCAACGCCATGGCGCCGAATTGCAACAGAATTGGAGTCCTGCTCTTTCTCGCCCACCACCATAATCATTGGAACTTTAAGCTTTTCGGCAGTTCTAATGCGTTTACCGAGCGATTCTGAATCATCATCCAGCTTTACTCTTACACCTTCCTTGTGTAGCTTCTCGTGAACGCTCTTGGCATATTCGGTGAACTTATCAGACACCGGAATAATACGAACTTGCTCAGGTGCTAGCCATAGCGGAAAAGCACCTGCAAAATGCTCTATTAATAACATCATAAATCTCTCAAATGACCCGAGTATGGCTCGGTGTATCATAACAGGACTTTTATCTGAACCATCCTTATCTGTATAGGTCAGCTCGAATCTCTTTGGCATTGCAAAATCTAGCTGTATGGTAGCCAGCTGGGTCTCTCTACCCAAGGCGTCTTTGAACATAAAATCTAGCTTTGGACCATAAAGTGCCGCTTCACCTTCCATTCGCTTGGCACCAAGGCCCCTATCATCAGAAACCTTTTGCAACATTTCTTCGGCCAGCTGCCAATCATCTGGATCCCCTATGTAGGCTTCTGGAGTTTTAGGGTCTCTTACCGAGAGCGATACCCAGTGATCCCCCCACAAACCAAGATTTTGATAAAACTTCTCGATAACCTCTGCAATCAAGTCTGCTTCTTTTTGAATTTGATCTACAGTACAGAAGGTGTGGCCATCATCTACCGTAAAGCCTCTGGTTCTTTGTAGGCCCCCTATTTGCCCAGGCTTTTCGTCGCGGTATTGCATGGTCTGCTCTATGTAGCGAATTGGCAGATCCTTATAACTCCTTGGCCTAGAAGAATATATCTGTGTATGATGAGGGCAATTTACGGGCTTTAAAATAAATTCTTGTTTGTAGTGGCTTTGAACCCTAAATAATTCATCTTCAAATTTGTCTGCATGGCCAGAAGTCTTGTAGAGATCCAGTTTTGCCAAATGAGGAATACTAACCGACTGCATATCATTGTCTCTGCCAATTTCATTCAGGACTTCTTTGAGCTGATTCATTATTACTGTACCCCTTGGCGTATACATTGGAAGTCCAGGCCCAACCATATCTGAAAACACAAACAAATCTAGCTCCTGGCCAAGCTTGCGATGATCGCGCTTTTCGGCCTCAACTAGCATTTGCAAGTATTCATTAAGTTTTTCTTTGGTCTCAAAAGCCACCCCATAAACACGCTGCATCTGAGGATTCTCTTCTTTGCCCCTCCAGTAAACACCGCTAGTGCGATTCAACTTAAAGCTATCGGCTTGAATTTCAGACGTGTTTTCGACGTGCGGCCCACGGCATAAATCCACAAAACCACCAGTTTTATATATACTAACCTCTTTAACTTCTCCTTCTGAACCCTTTGCCAAATCATCATCACCAGCATCGGCAACCGCAGTTGTTCCTTTGGTTTTAAGATCATTAAGCAATTCAACCTTAAACTTCTGATTCTTAGATTCAAAATACTTAATAGCCTCATCGATAGGCCAATTCTCTTGCTCAAAAGGGAGCTTTTGATTGATAATCGAGCGCATTTCCTTTTCAACCGACTTAAGCTCGGCTTCTGTAAAGTTTTCATCCACCAAGAAGTCGTAATAAAAGCCGCTATCGATTGCCGGACCCACTCCAAAACTAGCTTCAGGCTTAATCTTTTGTACGGCCGAGGCCATGATATGCGCTAAGCTGTGCCTTATCTTATGTAATTGTTCTGAATTTTCCATACACTTCCTTTCTTTAAACAAAAAACCACCTATTTATGCCAAGTTCCGACTCTGTCGGAAGGTTCCACTTGGCTTATCCTGGTGGATCTCTTTTTTGCCCTGTACGCCCAGGCTTCGTAGCTTGCTAAGTTGGTTAGACCTAGCTCAAACGCTCTATTTATAAACCAATTTTAGCTCATAACTTAACTTTTTTCAACTGGTTTAGATTAAAACATAAAGTGTTGTAAATAATTCATTAAACTTATGCTTTTACAGCTATAAAAGACTAGCAATTATGGCGAATCTTCCTTCGGCCTCACCTGTTTTCATGCTCTTTCGGTGTGAATAATAATTTTGATCTTGGTAGGTATCAATTTTGCTTATACTTATGTTTTTTTCAGATAGCCCTAGGTAAATTGCCTGCTTTTTAAACTTATTTTTAATATCCACATGATACTTTTTGTCATTACCAAGGCCAAAATCGCTACCCCAGAACTTTTTATCCACCCCTTCGTCACTATCAAAAACGTAAGACTCTTTTGAAATTGCAGGACCAGCAATCAATATTAGCTGTTTTGGGTCTTTTGGGTTCATCATTTTGACTGCCTCAGCCAAAATATTTAACTCCACACCTTTGCGGCCAACATGCAAAACGCAGAGCTGCCTACCCAGAGGGTCATATAGTGCAGCTGGAATACAATCAGCCA